>JAZKEU010000023.1 GCA_040386775.1 Bdellovibrionota bacterium
GGCTTTACTCTAAGAACTACCCATCACTCTTTGAGTATTGCGTGAAAGTGTTAAAATACTCGAGTGCTTCCGCTCAAAGAAGGATTGATTCCATGAGAGCCATGAAGTTGATCCCAGAACTAGAAGAAAAGATTATTTCAGGGGATTTGAATTTATCTTCTATCTCTCAAGCGCAAAGCTTTTTTAGACAAGAGGCTAAAATAGGTAAAAGCTATTCGGTCATAGAAAAGAAAGAAGTCTTAGAAAAGCTAGAAAACAAGTCATCTAGAGAATGCATCCAAGAATTGATAGCTATTTCTCCTCAAAGTGTACCTCAAGAGAAAAGAAGAGAATTAACTATAGATAAGACTGAACTGAAAGTTATTTTAAACAAAGACCTCATCTCAAAACTAGATAAGATTAAAGCCTTAATGTCCCACAAGAACCCAAGCATGACAGATCAAGAACTGATCGAAGCAATGGCAGAGATTGTCATCCAAAAAATTGATCCAATGGAAAAAGCCAAGAGAGTAGAGCTTAGAAGGCAGAAAAATAACACGCCTCAGCTTCCGATAGAGGAAGTGAAAGGAGTTACTAATAGATATATTCCAGCAGCTCTAAAACAAGAAGTGTATCTAAGAGATAAAGGCCAATGTGCACACTCAAGCTGCAATTCAAACAAATTCCTCGAATACGACCACATCATACCTATCGCAATGGGAGGAGGAGCTACGATCCAAAACCTAAGATTACTTTGCAGAACTCACAACCAAAGAGCAGCCATCGAAAAGTTCGGATTCCAAAAGATGCAGCAATATCTCAATTTTTGAGAACTAACTAAGCAGTCACGAGTTCGTCGCTGAATTCGAATTCGATTTTATTCTTCTTGAACTTTGCTTTTACGGTTCCGCCTTTAGACAGTTTTCCGAATAGAATTTCGTCTACTAGCGGTGTCTTTAAGTGTTCTTGTAAAGCTCTAGACATGGGGCGAGCGCCATAGGCTCGGTCGTAGCCTTTTTGCATTAAGAATTTCTTTACGCTGTTATCAACTACGAGTTCCACATTTTTCTTTTTGAGTTGTTCTTGGAATTCGATAATGAATTTCTCAACAATTCTAAAGATAATGTCTTCTTCGAGGTGAGTGAATTGCACGATACCATCGATGCGGTTAACAAACTCTGGGCTGAACGCAGTTTTGATTGCGTCCTTAGAGAAGTTGTCTGCACTTGTATTCGCGATACCGATCTGGTTCTTACTCATTTCTCTAGCGCCGGCGTTTGTTGTCATAATTAGAATTGTATTTCTAAAGTCCGCAACTTTACCGTTAGTGTCGGTGAGTTTACCGTGATCCATCACTTGCAATAAAATATTAATTAAATCGGGGTGAGCTTTCTCAATCTCATCCATCAATACCACAGAATGTGGATGTTGAGTCACCGCATCCGTAAGTAGTCCGCCATCCTCATACCCTACATATCCTGGAGGGGCGCCGACTAAGCGAGATACTGCATGTTTTTCCATGTACTCTGACATATCAAATCTATGAAAGTGAACACCTAGGGCAAAAGCCAATTGCTTGGCAAGCTCTGTCTTACCCACTCCCGTAGGACCGGCAAACATAAAGCTTCCCATGGGTTTATTTTCTCGCCCAAGTCCAAGTCTCGAAACCTTGATTGCGGAAGTTAAGCTTTCTACAGCTTTATCTTGACCAAAGATCACGTGTTTTAAATTTGTATTGAGGTTTTTTAGTTTTTCGCGCTCATCGGTTTTCACAGTGTGAACGGGAACGCCAGAAATCTCGGCAACAACATCTTCAATGTCTTTGATCTCTACGGTTTTGTTATTTTCTTTTTTCAATTTCACGCGGGCACCGGCCTCATCGATAACGTCGATAGATTTATCGGGTTGAGATTTGCCAGTGATATGAAGTTGTGAAAGATCCACCGCGGCCTTTAGAGAATCGTCTGTATAAGAAACCGCATGGAATTTCTCATAAGAATTTCTCAAACCTTCGATGATCTTCATTGTTTCTTCTAAAGAAGGCTCATTGACTGAGATTTTTTGAAATCTTCTAACAAGCGCCCGATCTTTTTCGAAATGTGTTCTAAAATCTTTGAATGTTGTGGAACCAATACAGCGCAGGGAGCCGTTACTTAAAGGTGGCTTCAAAATGTTCGAAGCATCGAGAGAGCCCCCGTTTGTTCCACCAGCACCAATGATCGTATGGATTTCATCGATAAAAAGAATCCCATGATCCATGCTTTCTAATTCTTTTAATATAGCTTTTAATCTTTCCTCAAATTCTCCACGAAATTTTGTTCCGGCCAGTAAGGATCCAAGATCTAACGAGTAGATGACAGCGTCTTTTAAAAACTCAGGAACATTGCCTTGAACAATTTTAAGAGCGAGCCCTTCTGCGATGGCCGTTTTACCAACTCCTGGATCTCCCACGAGCAGCGGATTATTTTTATTTTTGCGAAGTAATGTTTGAATCATTTTATCGATGATCAAATCTCTTCCAATTAAATTTTCAATTTGATTGTTTTTCGCTCTTTCATTGAGATTCACTGCGAATTTCTTGAGTGCCGATGAAGCGGGTTCATCAGAGCCGCCTTCTCTTACTTCTACAGTGAGTTCATCGGATTCGCCTTTTTTTACTCCATGAGAAATATATTGGATGACATCGAATCTCGAGACGCCGGCTTTTTCGAGCAAATAAACAGAGTAAGATTCTTTTTCATCAAACATCGCAATCAAGATATTCTCAGGGTGAACAGTTTGTCTTCCAGAGCTTTGCACTTGAATAATTGCTCTTTGTAAAACTCTTTGAATCGCGAGCGTCAATTGAGGAATTGGAGAACGATTGACCAGATTTTTTCCTGGAGCGGGATTCACCGGTTGCTTTGGAACCTGTTGATCTAAATAAGTTTTAACTTCGTTTTTTAGTTGATCGTTATCTACGCCAGAAGAAGTGAAGAGTTTTTCAATTTCTGCATCCTGAGCTAAAGATAAAAGAATATGTTCTAGAGTCACGAATTCATGATTCCAGGTTGCGGCCATTCCGATAGCTGATTCTATGACTTTCTGTGTTCTTTCTGTAAGCATGAGATACTCCACCTGTTATGTTCGGAACACTCTTCCTGAAGTAATAAGAACTGTTGTTCTTATTACTCCTTTTCGACGACTGACTTCAGCGGGTGCTGATTTTCTTTGGCGGTGACATTTACTTGGGCAGACTTCATTTCTGCGATTTCAAAGGAAAAGACACCTGCAACTCCAGCACCGTCCTTGTGTACTTGTAACATTATATCATGGGCTTCATCGTCAGTTTTATTAAAAAACGATTTTAAGACGTAAACTACAAAATCCATCGGGGTAAAATCATCATTAAGTAAAATAACTTTATATAATGATGGCTTTTTCAGCTTTTCGCTGACCTTTTCTCTTAGGTCTAGCTCGCCATCTTGATGTTCTCTAGTTTTATTATTGCCCATATATAATCATTCTACTGCTAGAATGTTCCAAAGGAAAGATGGAAACGACCAGACGGTTCGTCAAGGCCTCGATCTCGATCTAATTTGTGGCCATACTCAACAGAAAGTGGTCCAACTGGAGTTTGGTAACGGAATCCAATACCTGCAGCATCTCTATATGTGTCTGCGAATTCATTTCCACGTATAAATACCGCACCGCCATCATAGAATAAAACAGATTCTATCTGGCCATAAATTGGGATTCTGAACTCAGATTTAACTAAGTAATAATGGCTTTCCGATTTTACTTCGACAAGTTTTCCATTTTTATCTGTTTCGTGAGGAATTTCGTTGGGCTCAAAACCACGGAGCGTGTCTCTTCCTCCGAGTTTGAAAGTTTTTACGTCGGGCACTTTAGAATTATTATTGTCTTCAGTATTTCTTAAATATCCTCCAGCAAGTGAAGTGGCCCAAATGATATTTTTTAATTTTGTTGGAACATAAGTATTGATCTGCCCCACATTTCTGACGTAGTGAACAGTATCTGAAGAGCCTAGTTCGGGATCTCCGTATTCTACGGAAAGCTTTGTATAATAACCTTTTCTTGTTACAAACGGGTGGTCACGTTTATCGTATTCTATGATGGGGCCAATTGCAGCGATATCGACCTCCTCTATAAGTTGATTCGTCTCCAGTTTGTATTCTTTGTTTGCAGACATAGACCAAGTTACCCAAGTCATCTTTAGGAATCTTGTAAAATCTTTTTCGATCAAGAAGTTGATCGTATTGCTTTCTAGAACTTCAATGTCGGGATTTCTAGAAATGATTTCGCGTGTTCTAATAAGATTAATTCGGCCCCTTGTTCGTTTTGCAAAAAGAGTGGGTTCCAAATAACCAAGAGTCACGGTGTGATCCACAAAGTTAATATCCGCAACCCGACTCAATTCTACACGACCAGAAAGCGCTCTGGCTGTACCTGCGATGTTATTGTAGCTTAACCCTGCATATCCACGAAGAGTTAAATCAAACTCAGTGTTTACACCTAAACCCAAATTAAATAATCCAGGGTCACGTTCAGCAACCCTGATCAGAATGGTTCTATTCGAGCTTTCAGTTCCTTTTTCTAGTGTAGAAATCTCCACTTGAGTGAATAATCCGGTTTTTTGCAAATGGTATTCTGAATCGGCAATTTTTTGGGGAGTTAAGACTTCACCTTCGTCAAACTCGAGTTCATTGATGATTACGTACTGCTTAGTTAAAGCATTTCCTTCTACGACAATTTTATTGATCTTGATTTGCGGACCTTCATGAATTTTATAGTAAAGATCCGCTTTTGTATTGTCGTCCGAATATTTTACGAGTTCGGACATGGTGGACTTCAGTTCCATTTCTAGATAACCTTGATTGTGATAGTAGTTCACAATCTTCTGACCGCTGCGCTCTACGAGAGCAAGATTGAGTGGAATTTTTTCTTTGATTTCAATAACATCTTTCAATTGGTCTTTTGAAAAAGCCTTTGTGCCATCAAATTCTAAGGAGCTAACAATTGTTTGTGGGCCTTCATCAATAAAAAGAGAAAGTTCTGCACTTCGCTTGTCTGGGGAGAATGAAGTTTGACTAGAGAGAACTTGCGCCTTTAAAAACCCTTGATTCTGAAGTTCGTTCACCACGGCATCTTGCGCAGTCTTTACAGATTCTTGTTTGTATACTTTTGCATCATAGTATCCATTGAATAAATCCAAATAATATTTTGGAGGTCTCGAGAGCTTGCCGTTGAATTTGATTCTCTTGAGGTATGATCTTGGTCCTTCAACAATTTTAAAATATGCTTTTCTAGAAAAAGATTTCGCTTGCACGCTCTCTCTATGCTTTATGCTGACATTTGCAAATCCATAGCTGTGATATATTTTTTCTAACTTGGATGCGAGCTCTGCAGTGGGGTTTGAACCAAATTGAACTTTGCTACCGATTTCCAATTTATTAGAAAGTTCAGTTGTCGAGAAATACTGATTTCCTTCATAAAAAAGAATGTATTTGTATGCATTTTCTAATGTATAGGTCACATAGCTTTCAGTTTTATCTTTATTGTATTGAAATGATGGGCCTTGAATGGAAACGCTCAGGATTTTGTTATCAACAAAGAATTCTTTAACTTCGCCTTCGATATCAATAATGACATCGTCAGTGAGGGGTTTATTGATAAAAGATTTTACATTGCGCTGAATCTGCGCGCTCAAGTCAGCGTAGGATGTATTGAAATCAATTCGTTTAATCAGGCAAGGCTTTTGCTCATCTACAATGATTTGAAGGTGAATTCTGTTGTTTGAGGCAGGTTGAGTATCAATACTCACTACAGCATTAAAGAATCCGCTCTTCCCATAAAGCTCTTTAATTCTTTCAGCGCCATCATAAATGTTTTGGAAAACAAATTTTTCGCCTTGGTCTATATTGAAGGACGCGAGAATATTTGCTTCGCTGAGTTTTTTGTTACCCTGAACGGAAACACTAGCGATAATTTTAAGTGGAGTCGCGATGATCACAACTTTTCCATTATTTTCAGAGATTTTTAAAGACTCAAACTCTCCAGTTCTATACAAATTTTCAAGAATTTGATCCATTTCGCTTGGAGTTGGAACATCATTGAAAAGGTTAGGATGGGCTTTAACAATAGGATCTAATATTTTTGTTGGTACTTCCTTGAAGTCAAAAGACGAGTGAATACCTTGCGCAGAGATTGTCTGCGAAAGAGTGATCATCAAAATCAAGGTCGTTAAAAACTTCATTTTATCCTATTTAAATTCAAGTTTGTATTCTATATCAATACCCAAAATGTCAGTAGTATTTTTATCATCGCTTGATGTCGTTGTGGATGTTGTATTTGAAACCTCACGGCCTTCCCAGCTTCCGATGAGTGATACGCTGCGATTCAGTTGGTATTCCACCTTCACATCCTGAGTTGTCAATTCGCCAAAAGTTCTAGAAGCACTGGTTTCCACTCTTGGAGTCCATTGCTTAGAGATCGTGATCTTTGGAGATGGTGAGTTATTTCTTTGGTCGATGGCCGAGCTCACTTTAAATTCTAACCCCGTTCTGTTTTGTAGATCTCTACCAAATTTATTTTTTGTTAAGATCGAAGCCCCCACTTCGTAAGATTGTCTTTGAAGCTGATTCTCTCCGGCTTGATTGCTTTGGTAACCTTCAGTGGTAACTCCAAGAGCAAGGAGTGAGGCGATGTCTTTTTCGGATCTTGGAGGATTACTCGAGAAGGTTAAGCTTGGGTCATCCGCTTTACCTTGTACGAGCATATTGATTTCATATCTTTGTACGCGACTCTCGACGTTTTCTTCAACAACAGCATTGGCTGAAATGTACATTTCGGGATTTATTCTATTCGGATCATTGAATTTTAGCTCTGCTGTTTCAAATTCAAATGTAGTGTCTCTAAAAAAGAACTTTCCATTTCTTTGCAGTTGCAACTGTCCAAGTAAGACGGGACGAGTCAGTGGGCCTTTGATTTTTAGTCGACCGTAGGCTTTTGAATCAATGAATTCATTTCGAACGTCGACACCTTTGTTGAAAATCACATCCAGATCAAAAACCGCAATGTCTGCAGTTTTGCGAAGGAGAGATTCGGGCAAAAGTTGCGATCTTGTAACACCAGCTTTTTGGCTGCTGTCTTGTTCTATGGGTTTTGTATAGAGTCCACTCTGAATAACATAGTTGCCTTCAAAAAGATAAGGGAACCAGTTCCCCGTGATGTGGAAGTCACCGCTACCTTTTGTAACTACATCCTGAGGCACTCGCATGGTTACACTGTCAAATCTTCCGTAAAGATCGGTTTTGATATTTTTAGCACCTTTGATTTCGACATTGCCATTTCCGGATAGCCTACCGTTGGCAAAATCACTGGTGAATCTATTGACGATAATTTTATCATCACTGAATAGAATATCGGCACTGATATCATCAAAAGTATGAGGGAAGGCATCTACTCTCACGGACGCATCTGTAATGAATGCCGATCCTAAGAACTTCCAGTTGTTCTGACCAAAAGAAAGTTGAGTTGTAACAGCGAGGTTCCCTCTTAAATCATCAAAGAATGGTGTTAAGAAAGAAACTAAGCCCAAATCGATTTTACCATTAATACCTAATCCAAATGGATAGCCTGGAGATTTTATGGAATTGATTTCAAGGGAAGTATTGTCACCTCTCAATCCAAATTTTCTTACTTCTAGAAGCCCATTTGTGAATTTGATATTTACCGGCTCATAAGATCTCATTTCTTTGATTCCTCGTTGAACGCGGAGATCTCTGACCAAAATATTTCCATTGGAATTCCAAAAACCATTTTTCGTAGAGCTCAAATCAATATCGGCTGAGAGGGAGGTTGTGAATTCTTGCGCGCGGCTCTTCGAAGAAATAAGATGTATAAGAGGAACGAAGTCCCACTTTTCTGTTTTGGCTTTAAACGAAAAAGGTGCCGTTGGATTTAGAGGGATCACGAACTTTGCATCGATTTTATCGCCCATGAGCTTGCCGCTACCTTCGATGGTGTTTTTTCCGAAAGTCATAATGAATTTTGAATCAGGGATAGGCTCTTGAGAAACAGTTGTGTCTGTAAGTGTTCCGGTGAGTAAAGACTTTGGACTCAAAATATGGTCTGTGAGAGTTAGGTTGAAATTTAAATCCGCATTCATATTCAGCTCAGTTTTTGCAAATGAGTTGATAGACTGTAGAGTAAAATTTTTCCCGACCCATTCTGTTTGGATATGCCCATCGGGTTTTGCTGTCCCAGTTAGAGTGAGTGTGCCACTGGATTTTTTTAAAGTGGCTCTATCGGCTTTGACAAAGCCTTTCTCTGAAATGACATCAAAGATCAATTCATCAAAAGATTCTCCGGCGATATTTCCGTTTTGAATATTGGATTTCAAAGTGTACGAAAGAAGACTGAAATCCAATGGACCAGAGAAGTTCACTTTGGCCGTACCGCCACCATAAAGTTCAAACGGAAGGGCCGCAACTTTTGAGATGGCCTTTTGAATATCCGAAAGCTCCAGGTAAGGGGCTTCGACATCGCCGACGATCTTTCCTTCTGTTAAATTTATATCCAGCACTCCAAGGTACTTTGTAGTTCTGATGAGGCCATCGATATCTCTTAATCTGAGATGGCCTTTTCTGTAAGAGAGTTGAGAGGCAAAGTCTCCGGTGAAATATTTTTTGATTGTAAAGTCTTGGGCTTTCACATCCATATCAAAAGTGGCCGCGTGGCTATCGCCCTTCACATTCCCTTTGCCTTTGATAGTTCCTTCGAGGCCAAGGTTAGCGAGATTGAAATCTTTAAAATTAAGACTAGGAGATTCGTAATCAAAATTAAATCCTTTTGCAAAATCAACATAGCCCCAAGCAGTTCCCTTTGTTTCGTCGCCAATACTGATTTCTGCTGCAGTAATGACTTGAGTTTTTGTCAACTCCACAGAACCTTTGATTGTCCCTTTTTCGGCATTCACAATATCTAAAGATTTATTGTAAACTTTGAGCTTATCTACTTTTACTTCGCCTGTGCATTTGAGAAGTGGAGTTTGATTGAACTTGCCTCGGCAAGGCAGCTCCGTATTTATTCCCAGTTGAACGGGAATTTCACCCATTCCTAAACTCTTTAATAGAGTTTGCAGCTGTAGATTTTCAACACCAACAATCGCAGAATACTCCATGGGTTCAGAAATTTTAAATGACAAGCTTGAAAGATTGATTTTTCCAGCAGGATTGCGAACCTGAATTTTTTGAGATTGGATCTGTTCATTTTGATAAACGGCTTGACCGATCACATCTCCAATTTCAAATTTCAATACCTTTAAATTTTTAAAATGAAATTTACTTTGAGTTGAAATAGGACTTTGAGTCTTTTTTGTAATGAATGTCTGCGCTTCAAGACTTCCACTCATTTCTGGAATATTTTTTCCTTTTAGGAAAGGCAAGAGCTCTTTTCTAAGCTGGTCGAGCCTCAAGCTAGTTTTGACTTTTAAATTCACTTCGTCAAATTTAATGTTGGAAATAGGAGTCTCGGTATAACCAGCGGCGAGTATATATGAATCCCCTTTTTTAATTTTAAAGGCAGACATTAAAATTTGATTCTCTTGGATAAGAAATCTGCTTCCCAGAGAAATATCAACAGGCACTTCGGCAATTTGCGGATCATAAATCAAAAGTTGCGGCGAGATGAATGAAAAGAGAGCTGAAGATTTTTGGTTTTCAATTTCTAATGAAAATCTATTTAAATTGATTTTAGGGATATTTTCTTCTGCGTCTATACTCAGGTCCATTCTATAGATTGTGAAGGTATTGAGAGGGATTTTTAGAATGGATTTTAAATTTAGCTTTGAATCTGAATTTGGATCTTTTAAGTTTTCAAAAGCTTTTACACTTTTAATTCTAATCTCTGGATCCATAATTTCGATTTTTGAGAATTGAAATAAACCTGTTACAAAGCTAAACGGATTGACGGAGAGCTTGACTTCTTTCACGTAGCTTTCGCTGACCGCTTCACTTAAAGGTGCTTTGGGCTTTAATCGAATGTGTCGGAAGCTTACACCGATGGGGAAGGCATGGAAATCAATATTCGAAACTAAAACACGCACGGGTCCTTTTGCTGTGGTGGTCTTATCGATTTGATCGATGGCCCAGATTTTAAAATCGGGAAGATGGTAACTGTAGAAAAATCCAAGCACTCCAAAAAACAATGCAACGATGGTGAACTTTGTAATTGTTCTGAAGAGTGGATGATGGATCAAGTATTCCTCCATGAGTGGAGAAGAACTTTGGCGGCGTGGTTCTTGGGTGAGATCTCTAAAACTTTTTCTAAAATTTGAATGGCTTTTTCTTCTTCCCCTAAACCGTAAAGGGCTTGAGCTCTAAATTCTAACGTAGCAAAAATAGTTTCAGGATTTTCTGGATACTTTTTTTCTATCTCAAAGCTTTCGCTTATTGCATCAATAAAATTTTCAGATTTAATTAAGAGATCCAACTTCAACCAGTCCTTTTCCAGGGTGGGGGGAGCATAGCTCAAACAAGTAAGAGCATCATCATAAACTTCCATTTGTGTAAGTAAAATGGCTAAATCATAAGCAGACTCTGGATTTTTCTTAGCGTTTCTTAAAACATCTTCACTGATTTGATTCTTGGCTGCTGAATTTGCAGGATCTTTTTTGGCGATGTTCTTTGTCGTTGAGAGTGTAGATTGCAGATCTCTTTCTTTTTTCTGAATAAGGGTTCTTATTCTCGCTAAATCCAAGTCCGAGGTGATATTGAGAACTTCGCTATCATCTGGAAATTTTTCCTTTAAGAGTTCAGAAACTTTTTTAATCTCGCCATCCATTCTATCGTTGATGTGACGCTGAAGTTTTTCTGTGAGTTGCTTTTTTTCTTCCTCAAGTTGTATTTTTTTTTCGTGTAAGAAAGTTTTTATTAATTTTTTAAAACGGGAATGCAGTTTCTTAGATTGCTGAACGTAAACAATGTCTTCGAGCTTATTGTTTTCAGTCATACCGACAAGGATAGGGTCAACGATGTCATCGGGGAGAGTCTCAGTTGTTCTGGAAATCATTTCGATGAATGGAATCCAAGCAATGTAACGATCGTGGGTGAGTTGCTTAGAGTATTGAGCTTGGAGGGTTTTTAAGAAACCTGTATTGATAAGAAACTGCGCGGCAATGTCTTGATCTTTCTCAGAAAGTTCACCGCGATCCCATTTTTTTAAAAGATCATCGGCAACATAGGTCGCATCAAAATCTTGTAAAAGCTTGTTAATAATAATTTCAATTCTAGATGAATCCAACGCTGCTCCGGCGGTCATGTAATCCACGATGTAAATCTTCCTTAATTATATGAAAAAACTAGAAGTTTTTAAAGTTCAGTAATGGTCGAGTCCTAGGGAAATTGAGATTGGTTTTTCAGAAATAACCTTCGTTTTTAAGCACAACTTCTCGTTTTACCGTAAATAGCCTAGAAGTCAGGTATATACTATCCACCTAGACCGCGACAAAAGCTTGATAATCCTAGTATTTTAGAGGAAAAATGGTTCTTCATTTTAACTTGGAGTTATTCATGGGTGCACAGTGGAAGAATCAGCATAAGTCGGCGGGAGCTGCTCAAAAAGGAAAGATTGTTCATAAGCTGACAAAAGAAATTCAAGTGGCAGCAAGACTTGGACAACCAGATCCCGATTACAATCCCAGATTGAGAGCGGCAATTGAAGCAGCGAAAAAACAATCGGTCACTCGCGATGCAATTGAACGCGCGATCAAAAAAGGTTCGGGCGCGGATAAAGACGCCACGAATTTTGATTTAGTAACTTACGAGGGATTTGCTCCTCATCAAGTGGCGGTGATTTTAGAAATCTTAACGGACAACAAAAATAGATCGGCGCACGAAGTGAAACAACTTTTCAAAAAAGGCCAAATGGGAGCACCCGGCAGCGTAGGTTGGATGTTCAATCACACCGGAATTATCGAGGCCGCTCACTCTGATAAATCTTTAGACTTAGAATCCGTAGCCATCGAAGTCGGTGCGCAAAATGTAGAGTCACTCGAAGATGGTGAAGTGGAACCGCATCTTTTGGGTGCGAGATTCATTGCTGATGTTCCAGATCTAGACAATGCGAACAAAGCGCTGCAAGCTGCCGGATGGAATGTGACCAAGGCGGAGCTAGGCTACGTTCCAAAAAATCTCGTAGAGCTTTCTCCTGAAGCAGAAAAAGAAGTCGTCGAATTCCTGCAAGAGATGGATGATTACGATGATACGCATAGAGTTTATGTGGCTCTGAAATAAAAACTAACTTTGGGACGAGTAATTGACAAAGTTATAGAATATATTGAATCTAGCATTTTGATTTAGCCTATAGGGAGAGCGTTTGAAAAATATAGCGATAGCAATACTGATTTTTGCAATGGGTGCGGTAGGATTGGCGGCTGAGAATAAGCCAAAAAAGAAGATCACAAAAACCGTAGTTACAACTATAGAAGAAGTCGATGACACAGCTCCTGCTACGGCACCAGAAGAAAAAGGCCCTAAGATCGTTAAAGAAGATTCCATTTATGAAAATTCTAGTGAACATAACCGCATGAATAAAAAATATGCGGCATGGGCTCAGTTGCTAGGTGTAGGTCCAAGTATTTCAAGTTCACGGGGCCTTGCTTTTGGAAAATATCATACAAGCTATGATATTTTCTTTGTTGAAGTGACAGATGGTTCAAATGGGTGGAGTAGTTTTGGTGGTTTTGAATACGATATTGATACAAAATCAATAGGCGTTCATTGGAAGCACTTTACTGGAAATTCTTTTTATTTCAATACTGGCATAGATTTTAGAAAAGTTGATTACGATTATAGAAGTACAGTCACATCGACACAGAGCCATTTTGATTCGACTTCCGCAATAATTAGTTTCGCAATTGGGAATCAATGGCAATGGAATAGTTTTACGATGGGTTGTGATTGGATTGGACTATCGCTTCCGGTTGCGGATAAGATTTCAAATGCTAGTATAACAACGGGTTCTGCTTTTGAAGAGGGTGATTTCAAAGACGATCAAGATTTATTCTCTGGAAAAACACATATACAACTGCTTCGCTTTTATCTAGGCTTAAGCTTTTAAATTTTTTCTATCTAGCGATAGAAGTTATTAGAAGAGAATACGAAATAAATGTTTTTATAAATGGAAAGAGATTTACAAAGTTACATATAGACCCACACTACGAAAGGAAACATTCGGCGTCTATCAATGACCAAATTATATTGGAACTTGTACAGCAGTTGAATGAAGAAGACTTCAAGCCTGAATATGTGGATTGTGATTTTGAATATTACGTAAGAGAAAGTTTAATTTTTGAAAATAAAAAATATAAATTGATATGGTTAATAGATAAAAATTTTGCATATATTGGAGTCATCAATGCTTACAGGAGAAAATAAATGAAATTTCCAAGTGAGAAAAAATTAAAAAAAATAAGAAAGATCCTTGAAAAAGCTGAGGGGTCATTGGGTCTTCCTCCAAACGCAACACCAATTGAAAAATTAAGATATGATATTTGTAAACAGTTTGTGGTTTATAAACGAGAGCATAACCTTACTAGTAGAGAGTTTGCAAAAGTACTAGACATTGATGAAAGTCTTTTGGGCAAAATTCTAAGATATCGTAATGAGCGGTTTACGACAGACAAACTCGTCCAGTTATTGTCTAAAATCCATCCAAAACACAGCCTTATATTAAAAGTATCTTAAGTGGAATAGACGCGCTAAATCGAAATAAGTTATTTTGTTTCTTTGTTACTTCTTACTTTTCTTAGAATATCTAAGCGTAAAGCTAAAGTGAGTTCAGAGCTTTCTAGTTGGCTTTCGGTATATCTGCCATCGCTTGTTACCTTGGTAAGGTTTAGCTTTGTGATCTCGAATATGCCCACTAAATAATTATTGTATAGATTTCTTTGCGTGAAATAGCGAACGTCTTCTGTTGTCAGCAAACCTTCTGAATAATATTTCATAATTGTATTATAAAGCGATATATTTTCTAAGCGAGTCATAAAATCAATCAATTCGGCATCTTCATTTTTATAGGCTTCCGCTTTACGTTGATTGTAAACTTTGGGCTGCAAGAAATACTCGTCTTGTACTTGGAGATGATCGTAGAACATATGGGTGAGGGTTTTAAGATCGTCTTTTGTTTTTTGACTGAAGTTGAGGTCTTTGGTGATGCCATCGATATGACCGAAAAGAACTGAAGGTTCGTGGTTTTTTTGAGTCTCTTGATTCTTGTAGTAATCATTCAATAAGAGTTCAAATTGTTCTCTAGAAGGTTTTGAACCAGTATTCTTTTGGACAATTTCAAAACGAATGTCCTTTATATATATGCTCGATTCAGTGCTTTGTTGGAGTTGTGGCTGTTCACTAATCAACTCGTATCGAGGTTGGTTAGCTATATCTTGCGTGATCCGGGCAGTTTCCATTTGTTGTGCATAGGATTGGACTCCAGAAAGTGTCACTAATAAAACATATGCAGGGATTTTTACGTACTTTGATAGAATTTTTTCTTTTTTAATCGTGTAGAATGTTATTTTTCTGGTGGCCCAATCTGCAAAATTCATAGGATCTAACCATCTTATAGGGCGCATTTCAAAAATGCGAAGAGGGGAGAAGGCATAGTTTTCGTCTTTTAAAAAAAACTGTCCAAGTTTGCGAGGAAAATATCTAACATATTTTTCGACCCAATTGTTTTTCACTTTTGGTTTGTATACAAAAAATCCATATTTGGTAATGGCCGGTGGTTCGGGATCAGCAAGAAATCGACTTGTCTTACCAGAAGAGGTGCTTGTATCTGCTGAAAATAATTGCGCGCAACTTATATTCTGAGCTGACACATTTTGTGAAAAACTCAAAAAAAAGCAGAGCAACAAAAATGCAACAATTGTAGATTTAAGTTTCATAACCATTGGTATTCCTATCAGAGATATAGACTGCAATTCTAAGGCCGCAGATTAAGCAGCAGATTCTTACTTAATAATTTGAAAAGGCTTTTTTTGAGCCCTGTGAATAACAAAAAGTTGTTTTCATGTTTCTGAATTAGTTTTTTCCAGCACCATGATGAATTAAATTTGTTTATATTTTGGCACAATGCTTGCTTTATGTACGCTTGATTAAGTTTTTGACAGCTAATTTTTACAAGGAGAATTAAAATGAAAGTATTTATTAAGTCGCTTTTGATCATATCGTTATTGAGTGGGAATATTTCCTACGCCGGAACTAATAAGCCTAAAAATATAGAGTCACTTACCCTTGCAGAACAACAAGAGCGATTAGAAGAGTTACATGAGTTAGTCCTTAAATTGGAAGGCAAAAAAAAATTGATTGAGGAATTCTTTGCGAAAAAAGGAGATGTAATTACAAATTATGACATGGGATTGGGTGCAGGAGCTATTGTTGCGATACTTGCTGCTATAATTGGTGTATCTAGATATAGAGCTGCAATTCCTGTAAATAGAGAGAGAGCTGCACTTGTAAATAGCTATATAGCTAAATTTAATCTAAATAAACTACACACAATTACGGATAAAGAATCATCTGCGTATTTCAGTAGACATTTCTCTGTGAATGAAGAAACACAGGCGCATTTGTTAGGTGGGATTTCTGTAATAAGTGCTGGCGCTGTACTTACAGATGTTGTCAATGGATTTGCTAAGTTGTCAGAATCGGAATTCAACGAAAAACTTGTGGATTCAACTCCTTCGCAGAATCAAGTTTTATACAGTGAGATTAGCAAACAGATCGATAAAACAAAAAAAGAAATTCAGGCTCTCGAAGAATCAATGATGGAATCTCTTTAAGAGATGAATTTTAACAGTTAATTTAACAAGACTTTTTACAAGGAGAATTAAAATGAAAGTATTTATTAAATCGCTTTTGATCATATCGTTATTGAGTGGGAATATTTCTTATGCGGAAAATAAACAAAACAGTAACAGCAAGTCTAAGATTCTTCGAGAGGCGCAGGGGGAATTAGAAAGGCTTGATACTTTAAGATACGGCTTGAATCACAAAAAAATATTGATTGAAGAGTATATTAAAAAGAATGGTAAAGTTAGAAAAAATGCTACTAAAGCTGCGGTATGGTCATCTGCAGGAGTAACTCTCGTGGCCTCTGCAGTTGCAGTATATGGTTTCAGAGGAATGAGACAGGAAAGAACTCTTCCTTATGTGCTCTTTGGAGCGAGTTCACCTATCGCATTATTCGGTGGACTAAATACCTTAGTTGCAATGGGGCAAATGCCGGACACAGAGTTCTACCAAAATCTTGAAAATGGACAAAGAGAAAATCCTAACCATATATCAAATGAATATCAAAAAATTGTGGCAGCTATCGCTGCAATCGAAGAGAGAATTCTGAAAATCGAAGAATTACTAATGCATGAAACTGGTCAGGCTCTCCAAAATTTGATGATGGATTCTCTCTAAAAACTAAACTTGATTCTCTAGCGGTAGTCGCTATCGCTACGAGAATTATATTCGCCTCGAATTTTCACTTTTACAAGGAGAATTAAAATGAAAGTATTTATTAAATCGCTTCTGGTTATATCGTTATTGAGTGGAAGCGTTTCCTATGCAGGTTCAGTTGACAGTCCAGATAGTCTTAGTGAAGACACTCTAGGGTCTCTAACTATGAATGAAAAGCAGGAAAGGTTGGAGAAGCTTACGGAATTAAAAATTAAAATGGTTAATAAGCAATTATTAATTGAAGATTTTTACAAGAAAAACGGTGCTGTTTTGAAAGATGTTGATCACATAATAGTTGGTTCAATCGTAGCAGGGGTATTATTTCAATTTGTATTTAAATCAGGAACTAAAGAAGAATCTAAAATAAGAGCATTAATCAAGACGATTAGTGGTTTGGCAGGCTCAACAGCTTCTGCTGGCGTTGGGATTGCATACGTAGCACAACTACATGATTCAAATTTTAATAAGAGTCTAGCCCAATCTAGCGATGATGAAATCCGAGTTCTGTATAAAACTTTAAGTCAGGAAATAATAGCAACCGATAAAAAAATTGTTCAACTCGAAGAATCAATGATGGAATCTCTTTAAGAGATGAATTTTAACAGTTAATTTAACAAGACTTTTTACAAGGAGAATTAAAATGAAAGTATTTATTAAATCGCTTCTAATTATATCGTTATTGAGTGGGAATATTTCTTACGCCGGAGCCAATAAGCCTAAAAATATAGAGTCACTTACCCTTGCAGAACAGGAACGATTAGAGGAGCTACATGAGTTAGTCCTTAAATTGGAAGGCAAAAAAAAATTGATTGAGGAATTCTTTGTGAAAAAAGGAGATGTAATTACACATCTTGACACGAAATTGACCGCAATAACTATTGCTACGATACTCATTGCTGTACTTGGTGTATCTAGATATAGAGCTGCACTTGCTCTACCTAGACATAGATTTGCCGGTGACGGACGAGGTGCGTTTGTAAGTAGACACAGATTTACGAATGAAGGAATAGAGGCGTCTATGTTAGGTTTGATTTCTTTAGTGGGTGCTGGCGCTGTACTTACAGAGGTTGTTAATGGATTTGCTGATTTGTCAGAATCGGAATTCAACGAAAAACTTGTGGATTCAACTCCTTCGGAGAATCAAGTTTTATACAGTGAGATTAGCAAACAGATCGATAAAACAAAAAAAGAAATTCAAGCTCTCGAAGAATCAATGATGAAACCTATTTAAAAAATTGAAATTTAGCAGTTAATTTAACAAGACTTTTTACAAGGAGAACTAAAATGAAAGTATTTATTAAATCGCTTTTGATCATATCGTTATTGAGTGGAAACGTTACCTACGCAGGAAATGGAGATACAAATAAAGTCACCAGTAAGGTGGTCGATGTAAAAGATCAGCGCGCATTGGAAAAGAAAATAGAATACAAGAACGACTTGCGAATTCGTTATATTATCCAAAAAGATTTAATCGAAGAAGAAATACGTAAAAGACATAAAACTTATGAAAAAGAAAGATTCTTTTCAACTAGGAAAGGTGTCGCGGCAGGGATGGTTCTTGCAACAGCTATAGCTTATGGTTCTTTCCGTTCTATTAGATATGGTATGAAGAATAAAACTGGTTACTTTGTTGAGCAAGATTTCCCTAAGCTTGCAGGTACACTAGGTCTCTTAGCTTCAGGTACTTCAGTAGTTGTACTTTCTGAGATATATACAGAGGCAGAATTTCGCGCAAAATTGAATACAATGACTGATGAAGAAATTATTATTTCTCTTAATCAGCATACAAATGAGATAAAAAAATTAGAAACAGAAATTGAGGAGCTAGAAAAATTTGTAGTGGAAGAGTGGTATTACGGCCGAGTTTAGCGAACATTATTATAAGAATTAGATTCTGATCTGATATTTCAAGTTTTATTTAGGAGATCACATATGAAAAAATTTATTAAATCACTTCTCATCATAACACTATTGAGTGGGAATATTTCCTATGCTGGTGCAAATCAATCTGTGAAGTTAGAAGGGCTCTCTTTAGTAGAAAAGCAAGAGCGACTAGAAGAGTTAATAGACCTAAAAAATGATTTAAGCAAAAAAATCACTTATGTGCGAGAGCATATAGATGCTGATGACAATGACGATAGGAATGTTGAGAAACTCACATTATTTGTTACTGGAGTGGGAGCTTTTATGACACTTTATTCATTGTTGCCAAGTAAACATGTAATTAAGATTGTTAAGGTTGCTAAATTTAACGTGCCAAAATTATTATCATCGCTTAAAGAGCATGCCGTGAAACGAGGAGATGTAATAGCTGAAGGGGCTGTCTTTGCGATGGTCACAGCTGTAGGGGCACCTGTTTCGTGGGCTGAACTGCAAAGAATGAAAGTTGACACTGAGGTTCGCGATTTATCGCACGAAGAAAAATTAAATTTATATTTTTCACTTCATAGTGCTCACGATGAAATTCAAGCCGAAATTTTCCGCCTGGAGAATTTGATAAATAAAGAACTCAATTAAATTTACTTAAGGAGACAGTATGAAATTTTTTATTAAATCACTTTTAATTGTATCGTTATTGAGTGGGAATATTGCTAACGCGGATACAGCCAAGACAATAAATCTAGAATTATTAACTTCTTCAGAAAAAGTAGAGCGGATAGAGCAACTGGAAGAATTAATGTCCAATGCACAAGAAAAAAGACGATTAATTGAGGAGCATCTAAGGAAAAATGGAAATCTTATTAGAAATAATAATTTGAAGGCAGCAGCAGGAAGTGTAGGTATGGTAGCTTCTCTATTTTTAATGTATCGTTCTCATAAGACTAAAAATGTAGTTGATTCTACTGTAAAGTATGTTGTTGGTTTAGGAGGTGCTCTTGTATCAATGGCCCTTGTTATACCTCCAGTTACTTCATTACCTAATTTAGAGTTTCTGCAACTTTTAAGAAAATTGAGTAATGATCAAGCTAAAGAATTATATGTTGAGCTTGGAACTGTAATTAATGAATCCACTGCAGAAATTAACGCTGTTGAAGAATCACTTATGCAATCTATGTAGAAATTAAAATTAATTTTTCGACGCATAATATGCAATGTGGCCTGATATTAAATAAAGGAAATTTTTTATGAAAGTATTTATCAAATCATTTCTAATTTTATCCTTACTGAGTGGGAATATTTCCTACGCTGATTCTAAAATCAGTGACCCATCAACTCTAGCTGAACAACAATATTATCTAGAGCAGCTTGAAATATTCAGAAGTGACATAGTTCGCAAAAAACATCTTTTGGAAACCTATCGTGCGCTTGACGGTAATGTTATTAGAAACGTCGATACCAAGAAGACTGCTGCCATATTAACACCCCTTGTATCTGCGGGTTCTTTTATATTAGGAATGAAGAAAAAGAGCTTTATATTATTTTTGAGTGGGCTTGGTGGATTATTGTTTTCTCCGCCGATAATATCGGATTATGTTGAGCACAGGCATTTGTATAGCGACTCAGAGTTCAACGAAGAACTCGATAAAATGAATGATAATGAAAGGTCGCTTGCGTACATTGAGATCAACAAAACGATCGCCAGAATAGATAGAAATATTCAGGCCCTTGAAGATTCGATGATGAAATCACTCTAAAAACTAAGCTTAATTCTCTAGCGGTAGTCGTTATCACTACGAGAACCTAGCTTCGTTTTAATTTTACGAGAGCTAAGCTCCGTTTGTAATTTCAAAGCAATATTTCCCGCTATTGATTTTACTAGGTAGGCGGGCTTTTCTGGTGATCCGTGTCTGGTGATCTTTTTACCTTTGATGGTTTTCGTAATAGATTCTTTAAAAATTTCTTCGACAACACCTTCAATAATTCCGCCGGCCCATTTCCATTGGACTTTTGATCCTTTGCGAAATGGTTTAGGGTCCGGCTGTGATGTCATGATTATTGAGCCTTAGATAAGTACTCACCAGTTCTTGTGTCGATTTTTAATTTATCGCCCACACTGATGTGTAGAGGAACCTGCGCTACGTAACCAGTTTCTGTAGTTGCAGGTTTAAAAGTGTTTGTAGCCGTGTTTCCTTTAAAGCCAGGATCCGTAGCTACGACCGTCAACACCACCATGTTCGGGATATCGCAACCGATTGGTTTTCCGTTAAAGAATAAAAGATTACATTCGAGGTTTTCAATTAAGTAGTTTTTAGCATCCCCAAGATCATCAGGGAAAAGTGTAACTTGTTCGAAAGAGGATTGGTTCATAAAGTGGAAACCTTGATCGTCTCTGTACAAGAACGTTGCAGAAGTTCCAGACACATCTGGAATTTCAAATTTTTCACCAGACTTGATCGTCATTTCTAGGTTTTGACCCGTGATCATGTTTTTTAATTTTGTTCTTGTGAACTGGTTTCCTTTTCCAGGTTTTACGTGTTGGAAATCAGTGATTACCCATGGTTTGCCATCGATGAGTAACTTTGTGCCTTTTTTAAAATCGCTTGTTTCGATCATAGTATAGTCCCAGTTATGTATTAATTTTTGGTAGCTTATCGTCGAGATTCTATTTTGTGGAGTAGATTCTTAAGTAAGTCAATTTTTTGAGACTCAGCGGCATGATTTGAAGCTGCATCGGCGAGGGATGTATCGTGGGTTTCAGGAATGAATTCCTTATGTTCTTCAATCCTAGCAAAAATAAACTCTTTCCTTTTTTCAAGCTCCCGGTGAGTTCCAATTAAATTCTCCGAAGACTCAATGGTTTCGATAGCCCTTTCAAAATCCAAACGTGCAATAAAAGCATCCGTAAGAGATAAAATTCTTTCCAATTGAAGAGATTTATAGGCTCCAGCAGAAGTATTGGCCGCAATTTTTGCTGGATTTTGCTGCATGTTTTTGAGTGAGATGTCCGCTTTCAAAGGCTTCATTTCAAAAACATCTTCTTCGTACTCGTCGGCAGTGATGCTTTCGAGTTTCTTGGTATGCATCTGGGCTTGCGCGTCATTTGGATTCAGAAAAAGCACCATTTTGTAGGCTTTCAAAGCTTCCTTGGTTTTTTTAAGCTGAATAAAGCATTCGGCCAATAGTTTTTGCGCGAGGATATTTTCAGGAGAAAGATCTGTGGCTACTAACAGCTGTTCGGAGGCCCCTTGGAAATTCTTTTGGTCGATCAGAACCTTTGCATAGGCCACGCGGCCACTGGCAAAATGGGGATGAAGTTTGACTCCGCTTTCTAAAATCGATCGAGCTTCTTCGATAAGACCCATTTTACGATAAGCTTCTCCGAGAGGTGCGAACACCTTGGACTTGGGATCTTTTTCGAAAAGTTTCTGATACCTTTCGATAAATTCTAGATTGATATTGTCATAGCTCATCAATATGATTCTGGCATAGGTAGTACACAACTTGAAAGGAAAAAAGTTGATCATCATCGGGTTAGATCCAGGAAGTCTTTTTACAGGTTTTGGTGTCATCGAATATGACGGCCGAAACGTAAAATATATAGATCACGGTGTAATCAAAAACTCTTCGGGAGTGGACTTTGCTATCCGCCTGCACAAGATTGGCGAAGAGCTTTCCCGCGTATTCGCAAAATACAAACCGGCGCATGTGGTGGTGGAAAAAATATTTTTGGGAAAGAATGTCGACAGTGCATTCAAACTTGGTCATGTTCGTGGCGTGGCTTTTTATGAGGCCCACAAAATCAAAGCGCAAGTGAAAGAGTACGCTGC
The DNA here is from genome assembly GCA_040386775.1 of Bdellovibrionota bacterium. Lineage (NCBI taxonomy): Bacteria > Pseudomonadati > Bdellovibrionota > Bdellovibrionota bacterium. The sequence continues at coordinate 22,199 of JAZKEU010000023.1, forward strand.
TCGCGAAGTCAAAAAAGGCATTACAGGTTATGGAGCAGCAGAAAAAGAACAGGTGAGATTCCTTGTTCTCAATTACTTGAAACTCAAAGAAAATATTCAAATCGATGCGGCGGATGCCTTAGCTCTCGCAATTTATCATTCGCAGCGCGCAGACATTGAAGAAAAATTATCTCGAAACATGAAGAATATAGAGTTATAAATATTCATCCGGCGGAGGGGCTTTCATGATTGCTTACTTAAAGGGCACGACAATTCATCTCGATCTAGAAACGGCCATCCTTGATGTTCAAGGAGTGGGTTACGAAGTTTTATGCTCTACCAATACTCTGGATCGTTTGTCTTTAGGGTCAGCGGCGCATCTTTTTATTCATACACATGTTAGAGAAGACGCTTTTGTGCTTTACGGTTTTGCGACTTCCAATGAAAAAGAAATGTTCCACTCCCTGATCAAAGTGAACGGCGTGGGGCCCAAGCTTGCCGTTAAGATTTTATCCGGAACTTCGCTTGATCACTTTATTGAAATGATTGAGGACGAAGATGTGGCGGGACTTTCAAAAATTCCAAAAGTAGGGAAGAAGACTGCCGAGCAGTTGGTGCTTTCGCTCAAAGGAAAATTAAAAATCATCGAGGACGTAGGATCTAGTTCAAAGAGATCTGTCAAAGGCACTTCAAAAGAAATTCTATCAGCACTGGTGAATTTAGGCTTCAAAGAATCCGATGTGCAAAAGGTAGTTCAAGAATTACCTAACGACACAACATTTGAAGAAGGCGTTCGCAAAGGCCTTTCATCGTTATCGGGGAGTTTATAATGTCAGAGAGAATCGTATCTTCAGAAACCTTGGGTGCATCACTAGGCGAAACAAAATTTGAGATCAGTCTTCGTCCCAAATCTTTGGGCGAATTTCCTGGTCAAAAAAACGTAACAGACAAATTAAAAGTTTTCGTAGAAGCGGCGATGAAGCGTAAAGAACCTTTAGATCACACATTGTTCTATGGGCCTCCAGGTTTGGGTAAAACCACGCTGGCGTATATCTTAGGAGAAACTCTCGGAGTGGATGTTAAGACCACTTCTGGGCCGGCTCTAGACAAAAAAGGTGATCTGGCTGCGATTCTCACATCACTTCAACCCAATTCCATTTTGTTTATTGATGAAATTCATAGATTGAACAGAAACGTTGAAGAGTATCTTTACTCTGCGATGGAAGATTTTTATATCGACATGGTGACCGGCGAAGGCCTCGGCGCAAGATCGATGAAGTTTCAGTTGGCCCCATTCACATTGGTGGGAGCAACTACTCGTATTGGGTTGTTAGATAATCCTTTTAGAGATCGTTTTGGAATTATTGAAAGATTAAATTTCTATAACGAAAATGATCTCGTGCAAATTCTCACAAGGTCCGCAGGACTTTTAAATACTGAGATCGTAAAAGAAGGAACACTAGAAATCGCTAGACGTGCGCGCGGAACTCCGAGAGTAGCGAATAGACTTCTTCGCCGGGTGCGTGATTATGCGCAAATTCAAAACAACGGCGTGATCGATGAAAAGATCGCAAAGTATGCTTTAGACCAAATGGAAGTGGACCATAGAGGCTTGGATGAAATGGATAGAAGATTGCTTATCCTCATGATCGAAAAGTTCCAAGGCGGGCCGGTAGGGTTGGACACTTTATCAGCAGCTTTAAATGAAGAACGCGAAACGATCGAAGAGGTTTATGAGCCATACTTGATTCAGCAGGGTTTCTTGCAAAAAACGCCAAGAGGCCGTGTCGCATCGCCTTCAGCCTACGAACATTTGGGCCTAAAAGCTCCAAAGACTTTAGCTCAACCAAATGTTCAGCTTGATATTTAGTTTTCAAAATATTAGATTCTTCGTTCGTACCTAAATGGTGGTGTAGCCAAGTGGTTAGGCAGCGCTCTGCAAAAGCGTCTACGTCGGTTCGATCCCGGCCACCACCTCCATTCCAAATCCCACATTTCGGGGGGATTTTTAGTTTCTAGAGTTTTTCAATTAACAAAATAAAATCAGTCAGTTGGATAAGAAATCTGATCGAGTCACTTTTTTCATTTATCACGCAAAATCATGGGAAACCATGGCACTCGTAGTGATTGTGTAGTGAACGATGTAGTGACCGGTTATAGGCTTGACGAGACACTTGAATGTAATCCATAAATTTTGTTTAATCTTAATTCAAAGGAGAAGGCATGGCTGAAGCGGGGAGTTGTTGGTTTACTGGGGCAAGCGCTATATATGATTCAAACGGAGACCATGTCTTTGTTAGATCGGATGCAGTTGGTAAATATGAACTTTCATTTGAAGTTGCGCTGTTAAGATCACAAGAGAAAGAAAAAAATGGAGGGTATACTCCTACTTCAGATCAAGGTAAGGCAAATTGTGCTCGAAAATGCATGGAATTAAATAGAAATTCAGGAACCTGGGTTGTTTGGGTAATAGAAGAGGAATTAGAAAGTTATAAAAAGAAATATGAAAACAGTCCAAATATCGCTGTTTGTTGTTATGAGAGAGTCTGTGATGAACCAGTCAATCATTCAGAAAAGCCATACGTTCTTTTGGAATATCTTGCTCAACAGTTATCAAAGACAAGTGCATACGATCGTTTTTTTATACAAGATCAAGATAGAGCTTGGGCTCGAATTGCAAATGATGAGGAGCTGTTGCAGATACTCCAGTATTTATTTAATAAGAAACTTATTAAAACTAGACGCTCGGATGTGCCGGTTTCAGCTTTAACAGCCTTTAACTTTCATAATGTTGAGTGGCAAATGACGGTTGATGGTTGGGCGCATATTTCTAAGCAAAATATTTCTCAGAATACAAATAAGGTTTTTATTGCAACTCAATTTAAATGGACTGAGGGAAATTCTCAAGATGCCATTGATGCAATTAAGAATGCCTGTAAGGATTGTGGTTACGATGCAAATGTAGTTAGTCAGGCTCACACTGACAATATCACAAATAAAATTATGTCTGAAATTAAAGATTCAAAGTTTGTTGTCGCAGAACTTACCTATAATAACAGAGGTGTGTATTTTGAGTCAGGGTACGCGCGGGGATTAGGAAAGCCTGTTTTTCATCTTATTAAAAGTGATCATGTTGATGGAGATGATAAAGAAGGGAAGCGTATTCATTTTGATATACAGCAAATTATGTATAGACAGTGGGACAACTATGAGCAGCTAAGAGAAATGCTAAGAGATTGGATAAAGGTAACAGCAGGAGTTTATGGTGAAAAATGAATTTATAAGTTATGAGCAAATTCGGAAAGAGCTCTGTACGGAAAATAGAGACGTAATTAGAGAGTTATTTAAAATAATACAAAACTTAAGGGATGAAGAACACGATCGCGCTAAAAGCTTAGATTCCAAAGCATCATCTCTGTTTGCTCTCGTGGGAGTATTGGTAACTGCTAATTTTTTAATTATCGGAGATCTGTCCAAAAAAAATGAAATGATCTCCTATATTTTATCGACATGTTGGGGAAAATTAGTTTTTGTAGCATTGTTAATTGTTTTGGTCTCAGCTTGTATCTTTTTATTAGCGACAATACTAGTTCGAGAAGCACAGCTGGCTCCGAGCGATGACGATCTTTTTTGTTCTATAAGTAAGCATGACGATCATGGGCAAAAAGATGTAGATGGGCATAAATACAGACGTTTTTTGTGTGAGCATTATTGGAAGCTTTATAGGAATCATTTGGATTCAAATGATAAGAAGGCTACCAGACTCTTCTATGGACAGAGTCTGTTGTTTACGGCATTGATTTCTATGTTTGCAATATTGATATGTTTGATAATATCATTTGGCCCTATGGGAAATCAAAAAAAAGAATCTGAGCGCCTACCAGCGTCTTCAAATAGTAGTCCAACGGCAAATATAAAACCAGCGGATACAAAGTCACATCAATCTCCGGTGATGACTTCTCCGCGACCAGAGCCTTTAGGTTCATCAGGCGATGGTAAGTCTATTAAGAATAGCGTTAGTGGAGATAAGGCTAGGCCTAAAAAATGAGTGAAAATAAGAATCAAAAACCAGCGCCACCACCGCCTCCTCCGCCACGTCCAGCTCCACTGGGCCCTTCATCGCCAGGCACACCATTAAAGAAGAGTATTGATGGAGATAGACCTGCTCCGTTAAAACCGTCAAACAATGGGCAAATAATCAGAAGAGATTCTGGAGAATAATTTTTGAATAGAAAAATTTTAAGATTTAATCTTCTTTAGAAGGAGTAACCTCAGTTGATGCGTTTTCAACCGAGGCGTTCACAGATTTAGCCTGCTCAAAAAAATCTAATATCTGTTTTTTAATTTTTTCTCACTCTTCTTCTGTTGTACCTTCTTTTGAAGCTTGTGCTTTTAAATCTGCTATTAGAGATGCCATATTGTCTTCATTTTTGACAGGTTCAATATTTTCCTAAAATTCCAAAAGGCGCCAGCCTACTTGTATTTCGCAACTGCTAAATAAAAAAATTATTTTTTTAATTTATTTGACGACCATTTTCTATGTTTAAATAGGTGTAAGCTTGCTTATAAATATTGAGAATATTATTTTTTGTAATTTTAATATTTTCTTTCTTTGTGAGAGTAATTACGCGCGTAC
>JAZKEU010000024.1 GCA_040386775.1 Bdellovibrionota bacterium
CTTCCGAAGTAAAATCAAAATTTGTTCTTCATTTAAAACAGCTCTAATTTTTTCATTTACTTTGAATTTTATCACAGGCGTTGGATTGCGTTGTATTAATCCTCCACCAAGAGCGTAATTGAAAGCACCACGCACACCTTTCAAAATAAACTTTCGATGAGACTCAGAATTCTCACTCAATTTTTCTCTAAGAAGAGAATGAATGTCTTGAGTCGTTATCTCATCTATATATTTATTTTCCCATAAAGGAAGCGTGTGCCTTCTTAAAACTTTATCTCGCTTATATACAGTGTCTTTCGTGAGAACATTTTCAATTGAAAGATCATTAATGTAATTATCAAGTACAACTGGCCAAGTCGGAACCGATCGTCTCTTTATAGCTTCATTTACTATAATAATTAGTTGAGCTTCAGTACGCTTCGCTTCCGCTTTAGCTTTTATACCCTTTCTCACCCGGCTCACTGGCTGCCTTGTGATGGTGTGTCTCTTAGAATAAGACACTGTAAAGGTATTCGTTTTATTATCAAATTTAATTCCCATATTGCTTTCCTCTTTTTTGTGAAAGCAACAGAGCTTCAAGTTCATCTTTGCGATAACGATTTCTGCGTCCCAATTTGTAAAAAGGGATCTGACCATTAGAAGTCATATTTCGCAGAGACTTTATAGACACTCGCAAAAACTCCGCTGACTCAGTCGTATCTAACCATTCAATTTTCAAAGAACCTTCTCCGATGTCATGGGAAGATGCCGGAACTAAGTAGAATGCTGGAGAAGCAACAGAGTTTCTATTTCTCATGGCGATCCCCCCATTGGCAATACAGTAATTTATATTGCTTTTTTTTGGGGGTGGGGCTCAGCTGACAAGGCACTAAATGCACTAAAGATTTTATTCCTTCTTTACATAAGTATATATTCCATTTTTTATCTTTACTTAAAACGCAAATAAATCTGTGCTTTCTGTGCGTTAGATTAAAGGTGACTTTAGATTTCATTTTCTTACCTTTATGTTTTCCCAAATACGAGATCGTCTTACGAAATTAGAATTATCTCTTACTTTAGTTGCCTTTGGGTGTCTAGAGAGCCGCGCCTGTGGAAAAACTCTTTTAACCTCACGAGTAAAATGCGATTTACCAAGAGGCTTTCCACCGTGCTCTTTTACGCAGTCGCTATATTGACGATAGAGTTGCTCTGAACAGGTATTTCCACTTACTTTTATCATATAATTTTCGAGTAAAAATGTGACCGCAGGATTTGCCTCGGCTTTATATTCTTCTTTCATATCTAAGCTAGCTTTAGGTTCTAAAAAGTGTCCTCTATTAAGTAGGCTTAGAAGTCCTTCTAGCGCCCAATTCAAAATACCTTCGATTTCTCCCGATTTAATCCACCAATACTCATCCACAAAATTCTTATTCTGTTTTTTAGGGTCTAAAGTTTGAATAATGAACGGTAAAAAAATTATTCGTCTCCATAAACCATCACTTCTATCTCTGAAGCGAGGAACGACATTCGTAGCAAAAGTAAGTTTAGTTTTAAACTTCATTAAAAATGGATCTTGGCCCTTCTTTTCAACAGATAGCTCGCCTCCGCCAACAATAATTTTAAGAATATCTTCTGCAACTTTGTCGACGTCACCAATCTCTTCTACAATGTTTGCGGTTTTTCCCAGCATTCCGGTGAGTGGAAATGTTCGTGTCGGATTAAGCTGCTCGAGGCCTACGCCAGATGTATTTTCTTTTCCATAAAGCGCTCTCATTACTGTACAAGCAATGGATTTTCCATTGGCTCCGGCGCCTACCATCAACACAAACTTATGAAAACTTGTATCGTTTGTTAATCCATAACCCACCCATTCTTGAAAAGCATTCTGAACATCTAGGTCAGGCAGAATTTCATTAATAAGCTTTTTCCACTTTGGACACGTTGCTTTTGGCGAATACGAAAATTTTAGAGAATTAAGCGAAAAGAAATTGGGATTGTGCGGGAGTAACGGATTTTTTCCCTTTAGATAACGATCCAAATCAAAAATACCGTTTTTCATACTGATAAAATGGGAACTATTGTTTGTTGCTCCTCCTAATAAACATGGAATTTCAATATCATCAGGTATCATTACTATAGCCGCAATATTTGTTAACACCTCTTTTGCAAAATGTGTTTTGGTTTTTTCTCCAAGGTCTGGTTGATCTTGAAGAAATCGAATTACTTCCAAAAGCATGTTGTTGTTTGTTGTGGCTTTATAGTGTGTGCCGTAATAAATAAAAAACTGACCTTTATAATTTTTAATTTCGTATAACCCGTTTTTTAAATATCCCTCGCTATATAAAAATTCACGAGCCGCCTCATGGGGTGTGGCGGTTGACTTAAGTTTACTAAATTGTCTTTCTCTTTCCATATATCCTCCTGTTACGCTTCTAAGGCTTGTAGCACAAAAGTCTGGATTTCTAGATATCGCATTAATATCGGATTTAATTTGAAAAATTATCTATTTAAATCCGATAGGTTAATATGAGCAAAAACAAAAGCTTTGAAGCAGATTATCTGAATTCATGGAAAATAATTTTTGAGAAAGAATTAAGAAGAACTATCATTATAGAAATGGGTTACGGTGGATTGGATACGAATACCAATATTCGCTTTAAAAATGATCGTCAAAAAATCCATAGTAAGAAAATCGAAAGCAAAGACCTGATTAAATTCCAACAATCCTTTAAGTCACTTTGTAAGAAGCATAATATATTTAAAGAAGGACCTCGAAATAAATTAGAAAATGGTCCTGTTAGAGTAGAATCAAAATCGGGTTTAGGTTGGTATGGGTTACCTCGGTTTTTAGTTGAAGATTGCAGCCGTCTTAATATCAAACTTGAGACTTATATTAATGAAATTAGCGAATCAATAAAGAAGAGACACCGAAGACGCATCCCTCTCGACGTTGCAACGTCTTTACTCTGCTTAATGCATAATTGCAGTAATGATAAAAGTAAGCTTGAGGATCTCAAAAATCTTCTTAAGCCAAAAGGATATGTAGATAAGACCATTGGAAAAACTATAGAAATTATGCGGGATAAAGTTCTGAGTCAGAAATTAAATAGCTCAGAGGTAGCGCGTATTAAGAAATTTAAAATCACATGGAATCCTTGTGAAAGCTCAAAAGGAAGCCCATTTAATACGGTATGGATTAATCATCTAAAGCATCATTTAATAAAAGTTATACTGTCTGAGGGAAAACCTAAAATTATTAAAAATTTCGATGGTGTAGAAGTTGAAAAACAAAAACTTCTGGAAAAAATTGAGCTTTTTGGTTTAAAAAAACCTAATGATGGACTAACTTTTCTTCATGAAATTGGAAAATGGGCACAAAACCTATAAAGATATAACACCAATTAATCTATCTATGGCGATCTAGGCTAAAACTTTATTTGTGCAAAAATTCGACGACCACACGATAAGACGCTAAATAGCTGTTCGTTCATCTACTCCCCCTGGCTATTGTCTAAGATTATCTAGAAGTAACCCGTGATCTTGCTTGGATTGCTGCTTTTACTTCGTCATACACAGTTTGTACTACTCTATCTGCGGATTCTATTGTTACAGCCAAACCATATTTAATTTCAGAAGGTAATCGGCCTGCTTCGGCTTTGCAATTTACCATAATTTTCATTGCTTCCTCGGCGCTAAAGGTAGTGAGGTCTTCTCCCTCATATATTTCGTGCTGTAAAGTACCTCTTCGGGCTGTTTGCCAAGCAACTTCTTGAGTTGATATGCGCAGAGGATTCTCAACTATCTTACCAGCTCGCGAAAACCATAACTGAGCCTTTCTATAGCGCCTATTCATAATCTCTACAGGGGAAATCCAAGATAAAGTTACAACCATTCTTTTAATAGTCCTGACACCGCTCAAACCTATCGGAAGAGGAATCTCAAAAATTTTTGCTTCATCTGCTCCAATCGAACCAAATCCTATTGTCGTAGCTCGATGATTCTCACAAAGTAATGATCTAGATTCTTCAATTTCTCCATACCCTAAAAATCTAGTGACCCAATTTCTTAATCTTGTATTTCTGAATGCAGTAGGCGCTGTTGCTTCAATTAATTCTTTAGCTTCTTTCCACGAAGCACCATGGGCTAAGAGAGTTTTGGCGAGAACTGTGAAATATTCTTCAGGGATTTCATTTCCAATTGCTTCGTACTGCTCCAAGCTTTCTAAAATTTTTGCTCCTAGACGAGTTACCAAGGCCGCAGAGTTGCTAGTGCCATTACTATGGTTATAAAGGTTTAAAGCTCCCTGAGAATTAGATGGAGACGCAACTTTTTGTCCAGGCGGTTTAGTTAAAGATTGAGATGGCCAATATTCTGTAGAATCTTGCTCAGTCTTACGAGCAGAGAACAACATTCTACCTCCGGGAGCTAAAATATCTGGCTTCACAGCATTTCTGTAACCTAACCCAAATGAAGAAAATGGGCTGAAAACCGAACTGTCTTTAAGTAAATCAATTCGCATAGGATCGGTAGCGAAAGTAGAATTATCAGAGTAGCTTGATCCAACAGTTAAACCGTTTAAAGATTCAGCTGGGGAAAGAATTTTTTTTGTTATAGTATCTTTTGTTAAATTTAAGAGAGCATGCTCTTGTCGATTCTCCAATGACAACAGTTCGATACTTCTTTTTGGAAGAGGAATTTTTATATCAGGATTGTAGTTGCCAGCACTAATAACAAAAAGAACATTATATTCCCAAGATAACCAATCTATAAGGCGCGCCAAAGGGCTCATAAAATGAAGAAAGGGCCGATACTTTTCGCAAATGGATAAATTTATTATTTTTACTTTTTTTGCAGTAGGGGTAGACCCCTCGCCATCTCTAAACATGCGTATAACGGCCTGATGAATAATATCTACTACAAGTTTATTTTCTGGAACAATCTCTTCATTCATTGAGCCTTGAGACTTGGAAATCATAACTGGTCTTACGTAGATTGGTTTCTCTAGGCGATTTTGACCACTGTCATCATCTCCGTTGATAATAAGGCTGGCCATAGCAGTTCCATGATATCTTTGTTCAGTTGAAACTAACGAAGAAATTCCATCTGGATCATCAACAATAATTCGATCTTTCAACCAACTATGATTTTGAATTGGCATTCCATCAATTAGAGCTACAACAGGCTCATAGGTGTTTGGATCATAGGGAAATTGTGTAGTAGACGCAGGAGACTCTATTTCGGAATCAGTTTCGATTTTAATAAAGGACTGTCCTGTTGGCCTAAAAAACATAATTTGATCAGCTTTCGCTAAACTAATCTGCGGTTGAGTATGAAATAAATTTTCTATTGCCGAAATAGGCAGATTAACCAAAATAGAGTGATATCTGATTGATTCAATTTCACACGAAGTAATGTGCGTCCCTCCTGCTTCTTCAACAGCACTTAAGACATTTACCTCAGACTCTTCTCGAGCCTCCTGTGTTTTTCGAAACCATAATTCTATTTCTACATTAATATTTTCTTGATCAGTTTGAACTCGATCTTCCCAATCTTCTCGAAGACCAGTAGCCAAGAGTCGATCTTCAGTATCCCAAGTGCGGAGAGAATATAAATGCTCGAAAAGATCTCTCCATTTAGTTTTACCTCTACCATAATCGGCGGAATCACCATCTCGCTTATACTTTCTCCACATAGCCATTAGCTGGCGCATGCCCTCTTGATTAGACATTACAAAATAAACACGGCGACTCAACTGCCCAATTTCCTGGTTTTCCTCATTTTCCCCTAGAATATGAAAATCTTCGTTTTCTGCGACTTCTTCCCCATTAAATTCAGTTAGCCATTCTAAACCTTCTATATTTTTTGAAGCCTTGTAAAAATCTTCAACGGAACCAATCGTTTCAAAAACAATTACATGTTCTGGTTCAATTGCATCTATGGAAGTAGTTAGCTGCATTTGGGACGATAGAATTTCAAAATTGCTATCTAGACGCTGCGCCTGTCTTACCTTACCCGGTAAATATAAACCGCCCCCCGAACCTCCCGGAGGCCGACCTCTTCTTGAATTTGTGGGCTTCGGTAAAATCAGAAGAGGCTTATTGGGTAGAGCCATTATTTTTTAATTTTTTTTGTGTTTAAAAATGATTCAGATTGGCGTTTTATAATTGATTCCATTTTAGAACTTGGCTGTTCAAGAATAAATCTTCTAAAAACATCTAAGCAGAAATTTTCGACATCAGAAAATGAAGATCCAGTCATCAATTTAGGTAAGCTTTTTTTCGACTGTCCAAATTTAAGCTGGAATCTACTTTCAAAAATTGTAAGAATTTTTTCAATTTGAGTTGTTGTTGGTAAATCTAATTCCAACTTGACTTGAAATCTTCTCCAAACGGCTCTGTCGAGTAGTTCAGGATGGTTGCTGGCAGCCATTACAATCACATGAGAAGGTAGGCTATCTATCTGCATTAATAAAGAACTAACGACTCTTTTTATTTCGCCCGTTTCATGCTCATCGCCGCGTTCTTTACCGACGGTATCGAACTCGTCGAAAAAGAGTACGCATCGCTGAGTTTTAGCGTAGTCAAAAATTTGTTTTAACCTTTGATTGGTCTCACCTAAAAAGCTGGTTATGAGGCCATCATATCGTACTGTAATAAAGGGTATAGAAAGAGCTTCAGCAACTGCTTCGGCCAAAGATGTTTTTCCGTTTCCCGGAGGACCCGATAGCAGGATTCTGTTTCTTGGTTCTATATTGTATGATTTTAGCAGGTCTGAGCGAATTTGTTCTTCTATTAACTCAACACAAGCAGAATGAATATTTTGGTTTAAAACCATTTTATCTAAAGATTTTTGTGGAATTGTTTCAAAAATTAATGATTGTAAACGAGAAGAGTTAGTTATGAAGCCGATATCTTTTGTCTCACGTGGCTTAGCACTAGGAACTTTCATTTCAGCAATTAGTTGGTTAGCAAGAGTATGATGTTGTTTAGATCTTTCCTCTGCAATAATTGCTTCAACAGTTTGTTGAAAAAGACGTTCATCACCTCTGGTTTTAGAACGTATTAAATTAAGTAATAGATCAGATCTCGCCATTATGCATTGCCCCGTATGTATCTTTAAAAAAAATAAAATACTTTGCTAGTTTCTACAATACAAATTGACGTGCGGTACTTAAAGTATGTGGCGCGCTATGGTCATTCTGGATCGTGGGAGATATGGCTTCCCTTAAATTTCATAGTCCTGTCCTTCAATACGAATTCGGCCGTCTTCGCATTTAAACGTAGTTTTGGAATTCTGTCCCCATGCTTCAACTATAACTAGGTCTACCGACTCTTTAAGAATTTTTACAGGCCAACCTTCTTCCGCAAAACCGACACGCTGTTCGGACACAAACTTCTCACAGGCGTCCATTGGGAATTCCTTGTCACTAACTTGTACCACTCCAAGTTTAGGGTATTTCTTTTTTGATACCATTTTCTTAATTTCATCTTTTGTATAACTCTTAGCAAAAGCAATTTCTGAAGCTAGTAATACTAAAAGAAAAATTCTTTGAAATTTCATTTTTTCACCCTTCTTAAAACAACCTCAAAAATTCCAGCGTTAATTTCATCCTTAAAGACTTCAAGTTTGTCGGCTTCGACTTTTGATTTTGTTCCAAAACATAAATAATTAATATCAACTCCTAAACAATCGGCGACGGCTTTAAGTTGACGGATACTTTTGGGCTCACTTCCACTTAGCCAACCATGCAAAGTTTGAACAGGCACCTTTGACTTCTTGGACAAAGAAGTAATGGTTAGCCCTTTTTCTCGAATGATTTTACGTAAGATTGTTTTCAAATCCATAGATCATCCTCGCTATGTATAGGCGGGAGTTGAAGACCATTTCCGGCCATCAATAGTAAAATCCCATCAACCATAAGAAAACCTATGGCCAAGCAAAGTATGTATGGACGTTTGATAGCGGTCAAAAATACCTCCTTTGATTAATCAAACGCTCGATGGAAATTGAATGGCGGATAGTTAGAGGCGACGTAATGATGACTCTGTAGTTGTTTTTGTAGTTTGTGAAACTACAAACTACAGCGCGAACTACAGAAGCATAGCAACTCACGTGATTTCGCGGGTTCTTGCGGGATATCCGAAAAGATGAAACTTTGAAGCAGATGTTGCTTAGTTAATTGAAATGATTTCGAATTTTTGAATTTGGAGCCACTTCTCTCATTTCTTAAAAAGTGGCTTACAAATTTGGTAGGCCGTCCAGGACTTGAACCTGGGATCCTCCGGTTATGAGCCGGATGCTTTAACCAACTAAGCTAACGGCCCTCAGTTGATGATTCTTATAAAATCATAAAATAGTTCTCAAAGCAAGGCTGACCCTAGTGTGTCGGAACACACTTGGGCCCATCAACGTTCACAAAGTTTTGGATTTACTTTACAGTAGCTTCGCAGTTTGCATGCCAAATAAATTCAGATCCCGTAGAGTTTGCGTAAGGCCTAAAAGTATAAACCGGAAAACCCTTCTTAATCTTATCATCCACGTAGATTTGGCACTGACCAATAGCATTCGTTAATGCTTGGTCCGCAGTAGAGCCCACAGTGTCTCTAGGCATCAATTTCAAAATCTTAGTCACAGGCAGAGGACTCACAATAATTTCATCGCCATAAATTCGAACAGCATAAGAAGAAAGACTCGCTAAAGAAATCGCACAAAAAACTAAATATTTCATAAAACCCCCTATTAAATTATGCGTAATTAAAAATTACTCAATATAGTTTGCATAAAATTTAAACAAAGTAACCAAAAAAAAGCGACATTTCTGTCGCTTTCTTAAGTCATAGGAATTTTAAAAGTGATTAATCAATGAAAGCCTTTAGCTTCTTAGACCTAGAAGGATGTCTAAGCTTACGCAAAGCCTTAGCCTCGATCTGACGGATACGTTCTCTCGTTACGTTAAAGTCCTGACCTACTTCTTCCAAAGTATGATCGGACTCTTCACCGATACCGAATCTCATACGCAAGACTTTTTCTTCTCTTGGTGTAAGAGTCGCAAGAACACGTCTTGTTTGCTCAGCAAGGTTTAAGTTGATGATAGCTTCTGAAGGATTGATAACCTTTTTATCTTCAATAAAGTCTCCAAGATGAGAATCTTCTTCTTCACCCACTGGAGTTTCTAGAGAAATAGGTTCTTTTGCAATCTTCAGAACTTTTCTAGCTTTCTCAACTGGCATTTCCATCTTCTCAGCAATTTCTTCTGGAGTTGGTTCTCTACCCAATTCTTGAACTAGATATCTCGAAGTTCTAACTAATTTGTTGATCGTTTCGATCATGTGAACAGGAATACGAATTGTTCTAGCTTGATCGGCAATTGCTCTTGTGATCGCTTGACGAATCCACCAAGTCGCGTAAGTCGAGAACTTGTATCCTCTTCTATATTCAAACTTGTCCACGGCTTTCATCAAACCAATGTTACCTTCTTGGATTAAATCCAGGAATTGTAAACCACGATTTGTGTATTTCTTAGCGATAGAAACCACAAGTCTTAAGTTTGCTTCAACGAGTTCAGACTTAGCTCTGTCTGCTTCTCTCTCACCTCTCCAAATAGAAGTGTAAGTGTCTTGCAACCATCTGTGGTTCATTTCAGTTTCTACTAATAATCTTTCTAAACGCTTAGATGCATCCGCAGCTTGGATTGCAAACTGTCTGAAAGCATCGTAGCTGAGTCCCGTTTCACGGATGACTTTTGCTAGCTCTTGGTCACTCTTTTGTACCAATTGGAATTTTTGAACTAGATCAGCAACGTCTTTAGAGAACGTTCTCTCTACGCCAACTTTTACGCGTTTCTTCAATGTCGACATTCTTCCAGAGATGTTTTTGAACTTGATCACGATTCTGTTGATGATCTTTCTGTTGAAAGATACTTCTTCAAAGTTCGTCATTAGTTTTTCAACTTGCGTGTTTAATTCTTCGTTTAATTTTTTGTACTCAGCATCAGTGATTTTTTCTACTCTTAAAGCCTCGAACGTGGGCTTCATTTTCTTTTCGAATTTTTTAACTTCGCCAATCAGCGTGTGAATTTTTTCGATGTATTCTTTTTCGTCGTATTGAGTTTCTTCGTCTTCAAGACCACGGAAGATAGCTTTAATTTTGATTCTGCCTTTAGTAAGATATTCACCCAACTGGATCAATTCAAAAGTACCCAACGGAGATAAAAGAATAGCTCTTACGATCTTTCTTTCACCTTCTTCGATACGTTGAGCGATCTCAACTTCACCTTCACGAGTTAAAAGTGAAACGCTACCCATCTTTCTAAGGTACAATCTTACGGGATCATTACCCTTAGCATCGGTCGCTTCTGCTTTTTCTTCTGCTTCGTCTTCATCATCATCGTCTTTGCCAGAATCGAGAGAGAACTCTTCCGATTCTTTGTCTTTAATACCCGATACCTCAATAATTTTTACACTATGAGTATCCATACCAGTCATGAACATATCAAGGGCTTCAGCCGATGTAATATCCGGTGGTAAAAGTTCGTTGATCTCTTCGAATGTGAGAAACTCTTTTTGCTTAGCTAAAGCGATAAAGCGCTGAATTTCTTCGTGAACTAGCGTCTTTTGCTCTTCAACTGTAAGCTTTGATGTCTCAACATTTTCTGTATCCGATTTATTGTTTTTTGCCATTTTTAGGGACTCCAAATACGTCTATTTCTCAATCCTTGAGCTGTTTTATTGCATGTCTATTACGAATTACATTCATGAACTGTTCCAACTTTTGGGGATCGTTATCTAGCTTTATTTCGTTTACAAGGAAACGAGCTTCTTTTTGGCTAGAACGAGCTTCAACTCGCTGTAAACAGTCAGTTTTTAGCTTTTGGATATCTAAATTCGACTCCCAGTCTTGATCCAAATGCTTTGTAATGATCGAAGGATCATTAATGAGGGAACATAAATTGCTGGTCAGTGTAGCAAAAATTGCCGGATTTTGTCTATACTCATTCGCTGCCTTTTTGAAGACAATATCTAAACCTGACTTAGTTAATTTTTCTTCCAAACCCCATTCGATAAGTTCGTCCATCATTTCCTGTTTGGCAAGCGCAAGATTCACTAAGAAAACTTCTTCTTTGAGTGGATTCAAAACTTTGATTTTCTCGAATGGAATATCAATTGCTTTTTGCACTTCTGGCATAGAATTTGATTTAGAATTTGTAGCTTCTTGTACTTTTGTATTCTTTAAAGCCTTTAAAATCCAATCGGGAGTCACATTCAGATCCGTTGCAATTTCCTGAATGTAAAGTTCCTTCAAAGATTGATCTTGGATACTTAAAAAATATGAAGCGATGAGTTCAATTTTATGCACCTTGTCTGTCGGGCTATCAGAAAGACCTTTTGAAATTCTATTCCAGATTACGAGGAATAAATCCGTAGCAGCCTTCAATTTGTCTCTCAAAGAGTCTGCACCCAATGCTCTTAAGTACTCATCCGGATCTTTTTTATCGCCGAGGGAAATTGCCTTTGGCAAAAGCCCTTCGTTTAAAAGAATTGGAAGACTTCGTTCTTGAGCAAATAGCCCCGCTTGGTCTGAGTCAAAGAGTACGATTACGTTTTTAGTAGATCGTTTTAAAAGTTTTGCGTGATCAATTGTAAGTGCTGTCCCAAGTGAAGCCACTACGTTTTTAAAACCGTATTGGTAAAGCGTTACAAGGTCCATGTAGCCTTCAACCACGATCACCTGGTCTTCGATGCGAATGTGTTTTGCGGCTTCATTAAGACCATAAAGAACTTTTCCTTTATGGAAAACTTCTGATTCTGGTGAGTTTAAATATTTTGGATTTTCATTGGCAATTGTTCTTGCGCCAAAGCCCAAAACTTCCCCTTTTGGAGATAAAATTGGGAACATGATTCTGCTTCTGAAGATGTCGTAGTATTCTTTTTTGTAGGGTTTTTGTCTTGTTAAGCCCAAGCTTTGAGTCAAATGCATAGGCGCTTTTTTAGACATGAAATACTTTACTAAATTATCCCAGCCTTCAGCGCTAAATCCGATTTTGAAAGTCTCGATAATCTCAGGAGTTAATCCACGATTCTTCAAATACACTTTTGCTGGATGAGTTTCGGGTAATTTTGCCAATTCATTTTTGAAATATGCCCCGGCCATTAAATTTAATTTTAGCAATGTGGTTTTGTCAGATTTCTTTTCATTCTTGTATGAATTTTCCTCAGGCAGCGCAATCGATGCACGATTTGCGAGATATTCCACCGACTCAGGGAAACTCATTCCGTTGTAGTCCATTAAAAAATTGATGATGTTTCCGGACTTCTTACATCCGAAGCAATAGTAAACTTGTTTGTTTTCAGAAACAGAGAAGCTTGGAGTTTTTTCTTTGTGATCTGGGAATGGACAGAGGCCCACATGGTCTCTTCCGGTATGCTTGAAGGATGAGTATTGTGATAAGACATCGACAATATTATTCGCATCCCTGACTTTATCTACAAACTCAGGAGTAAACTTCAAATTTAAATTCCGCCTATTTATTACTAAAGTGGTCGTCGTTCTTTTAAAAAATGATTACGAAAGCTTTTCTTTGATGTACTGGCTTAGAAGTTTATTGTCGGCTCTGCCTTGTGCTTTCTCTGCTGCTAATTTCATAACTTTGCCCATATCTTTGATCGTTGAAGCGCCTGCTTCAGTGATCGATGCCTGAACAAGTTCTTTGACTTCGGCCTCAGAGAGTTGCTTCGGTAGATATTCCTTCAAAATCACTAATTCAGATTCTTCTTTCGATGCTAGGTCTTCGCGGTTTGCCGCTCGGAATTGCTCGATCGAATCGATTCTTTGCTTAGTTAACTTTTGGATCACAACCATAACTTCTGAATCAGAAACTGGGTTGGGTCTAAGTTCGATTTCTCTGTTCTTGATTGCAGCGTTCAAAAAACGAAGCACCTCGAGGCGCTCCGGTTGTTTGGCTTTCATTGCAATCTTGATATCTTCTAACAGTCTCTCTTTGAGTGCCATAAATTCCTTGTAGATTAATTTTAGTATCCGCCGCCGTTGTCGTCGAATCCGCCGCCACCGCCGAATCCTCCTCCTCCGCCGCCGCCGTAACCGCCGCCGCTTCCGCCACGACCTCCGCCTCTTCCAGGCTTATCGCCTCGATCAGGTTTCATGTCGTAAGAACCGCCGCCTTTTCTTGGTTCGCCAAATTTCTTTTGTTTTTTCAAAAGTCTTTTTTGAGCCGCGATAGATTTCTTTTTCAAACGTACGCTTGGTTTTTCGAAGTGTTCTTTCTTTTTAACATCAGAAAGAATTCCAGCCTTCTCACATTGTTTTTTGAATCTCTTCAAAAGTTGTTCAAAGCCTTCGCCTTCTCTAGATTTTACCATTGCCACTTAAATCACCTACTTCCAAATTTGTGGATAGAGATTGTTAACAAAATCGGCACTTTGAGTCAATGGAGCGGAACCTCGATTGACTTTAATAAGTAAATAACACATAGCATTGTTATGGAATTGGATCAGCGAGATGAATATTGGATGGCGAGAGCCCTCGAAATGGCGGAAAAAGCCAAATATCTTGGGGAAATCCCTGTGGGCGCTGTGATTATCTCTGGCGATCAGCTCGTAGCCGAAGCCTACAACGAAAAAGAGCAAAATGCCGATTCGACAGCTCACGCAGAAGTGTTGGTGATTCAACGTGCTAGCAAAGAACTTAAGCGCTGGAGGCTTTCGGAATGCACGATGTATGTGACGCTGGAACCATGCTTGATGTGTTTGGGGGCTGTGATTTCTTCGCGTGTGGACCGCTTAGTGTATGGAGCTTTGGATAAAAAAGCAGGGGCCGTGGAATCCATTTATAAATTTGCCGAGACGACGCACTTTAACCATTATCCTAAACTAACTTCAGGTGTGCTTGCGGATCAATCTAGCCAACTGATCAAAAATTTCTTTCTTGAGCTTCGTAATAAAAAATCTTGATTGCTTATTCAAATAATTTTAAGGATTTAAAAGAGACTTTTTAAAAATCTTGTCTAGAGAATCTCTCTCCGAAGTATTCATCAAAGTTTCAAAGCGATCATCATGCTTATTAAATATGGAAACCAGCTTTGGAACTATTTTTTTGCCCTTTTCCGTAATGATTAGCTTATATCTACGCTTATCTATTAAATTGATTGATCTCTTTAATAAACCCTCTGTTTCCAGTTTAGAGATTGCGTGGCTTATTAATGATTTTTGATATCCAAAGATTTTGGATATGTCTCCCAAGCGTATTTCATTTTCGTCCTCAGAATATAGAGCAATTAAACTTAATGATTCCGCTACGGAGAGTTTAAATTTTCTTAAGTCACTCACCAAGGGAGCTTCAAGTTCTCGAGATAATACAATAATTCTAAAAAAATAACTTTTCTTTCTGAAGGCTGTGATTTTCATGAATAGTTCAATACTGAACTATTCAAGTTTAAACAATTGTTTTTTCTGTTTATTTTATTTTTTGTTGCTTCTATAAGGAATTCAACAAAGGAGTATCTATGAAATTATTTATAGCGAGTTTAATATTTTTAAATTTTTCTAATATTGCATTGGCAGTAGGGCCCGATACAAAAGTCACATGCAAGATTAGCAATGGCTGGACGATCAACACGGACTATTACTGGGATGGGCATCCACAAGGCCCAGGAGGATGGAGCGGAGTTTCGCAAATAAACGATTGGGGGAAATTCATCGTTACAGTAAATGAAATTCCAAATTGGAAAACTATGGGTCACACGACTGGACAAACTAGATTAGAAAATATCCAAGTTGAATATTCTCTAGACGAAAAAAAAGAAGGGTATATCAAACTAAAAACTACAGACGTCATGGGAAAAATTCATCACGAGCAACACACTTTAAAGTGTGAATGATTAGAAAAAAATCCTGACCATTTGAGTCTTACCCATATCTTTTATAGGTATGGGTAATTTTTTGACACAAAACTTATAGCAGTTCACGACCATTTTTCACTGACTATCAAGTCAGCGTCTATTTGAAAATATTTTGATTATAAAATCAGGGTCATTTTATTAAAATTTCAGTCGTCCCTTTCCAGTTACTTATGGCCACGTGTTGTGCTTCTATTTTAAGTGAATGCTGGTCGAGAGATGAGACTGTATAGCGGCCCCATATATATGATGTGCCATCATGACGCAACTTTGACCATGTTCCAGCAATTACGCCATTATTTACACTCTCTACGCAATAACGGTTACCCACAACATCCATGCCTTTTATAATTTCTTTATAAATAATGTCATAACAACCATCATAAACGACATAAACATAATTAGTAAATTCATCTTTGTCGAAATCATCAATTGATTTTACAACAAGCATCTTTCCTGTATTGAGAAGGTAGCCAGTACCTGTAGCTTTTTCCGGAAGACCAGTATTATCATCAATACTATACTTAATAGAGCCACTTACAACCTTCGTTGCGTCTCCTGCAAACGACAAACTCGAGAATAAAAACAAACTTAAACTTGCAAACAAAGCAAATAGCATTTTCATAAATCTCCTTTTAACACGTGTATGACGTTCTGAAAGTTTGTTGGATATTTCCGCTATTCAAACTGAACGACTCATTATAATAGCGGGTAATTTAACAGATTAAATTGAAATAAGATAGATGTAATGATTCTGACATTATGACGATAAATGGCACCTTCAAAGGAAATAATTTTAGGCCTAAAATTAGCTTAAAACTTATAGACTAAATTGGCGCAATGACAGTACGAAAAACCAAGGGGTACATTTTGTCGCTAAGAATACCCATACCTAACAAAAGATATGGGCATATAGTAAGATCATTTGAGTTAGCATTTTATTTTTTAAAATTATTTCTTACGTTTATAAACCATTTCCATGGATTTATATTCTTTTCCGCCAGCATCTTTAGAGTACATGGTATAAGTATGTTCGTTTTTGTCTTTGATTTTTAATTCCGTGCGGAACCAATGATTCTTTTCATTTTTGTAAGGATTAGAAGCAGTGCCTTCTTCTTTGATTGTTTTGGTCGTTGGAGAGTTTGCTCCTTTTGTTAACATGATCGCCGTGCTCATATTGTCGACCCATGTGCTTTGGAATTCACCGGTGAAATTATCGTAACCTGTCATCCCGATACCTTCAAAGTCTTGTCCCATAGCGCGGCCTTTGACTTCTTGCTGAACAAATCTTCCGCCCAAAATCCATTTGTTTTCGCTTGTTCCGGTCTCTTGTTCTGGTTTGGCCTTAGGGTCCATCCACATTTTGATTGTGTAAGTGAAACTTCCTACAACATTTTCTAAAGTTTTTTTGTGCGCTTCTCCTGGTTGCGTGTACTTCATCCATTCTGGTGGCGCTTGAGTGGTTGTCGTTGATGTCGACGTTGAATCTTGAGCATTGGCCATAGAGGCTGCGAATGTAAGCATAGCTGTAATGAGTAGTGTTTTCATGAATCTCCTTCGTTGATTAAATTGGAATAGAAAGTTTATTCTCTCAAGCAAGACTCGAGCAACGGATTTAGTGTTAACTTTTGTACAAGAATTTTATTTATTTGCGTAATTATTAAGACGAAGCCGAGCTATAGCTCTTTAGACCGAAGTTCCAAATTTTTACCATTACAAAGTGCAGAACCAAAACAACAGCTACACAATATCCTGCCACTTCCCAAGTATTTTCTTGGAAAAGGGCCCGCGCCGGAAACGAACTCATAATGGCAAACGGCATAATCGAAACTAAAACTAATCTCACCACTCCTCTAAAAATTCCGTCAGGACGCTCGCCAAATTTTGTCAATGTCCAGTAGATCATTTCTAATCCGCGACCAGAGTGCGTCCAAAAGATTGGAGCAAGAGCTATAATTCTCATTTGGAAAAACAAGTATGTTCCATTCAAAGTTAAAAATAAAAATATTAAAATTTTATAAAGTGGATAAGTCACAGGGCTAGTCACAAACGCCCAAACCAAAATACCTGCTGCCACGAGAACGTTGATGAAGGAATCAAAGGCAAAGCTTCTTGTCGATAGAAAAAATAAAGATGAAACAGGTCTCAATAAATAATAATCCAACTCACCTTTATTCACCAAACCCGGAATCATCCAGCAACCACTAGAAATAACCGTCATCTGAATGGCGTCTACCATTAGAAATCCGGCTAAGAAAATCATCACCTGAGACTCAGACCAGCCCGCAAGCCCACCCGTATGAGCGAAAAGAATTTTGTAAAACAAAATATTCACAAGATAGAAAATGCAATCCATCGCAATTTTAAAAAAGAAATCAAAACGGAATTGCATCGCTTGCATCAGAGAAAACTTAACAAAATGTTTATAGAGTCTAAGATATCTCATCATATGCCGATACCCGAATATTGTCTTAAGCCTTTGCGGTAGGTTCCAAGCATAATGAGGGCCATAGGAATAACCCAGAGTAAGGTGATTCCTATTCCTTCTAATGATTGATAGAATGTGTTCTCACCAATAAAAGTTTTGATCGTATTTGAAAATAAGTATGGAAACGGCGTCATCATTAAGATTTTTAATGACCACTCCGGAAACATATTCAAAGGAATAAATGCTCCGCCAAAAAACATAGCGATAAATCTCAGCATGACACCCAAACTCCAAACCGAGTCGGCCCAAAAGGCAATCATTTCCAGAGTCATCAGCATCATCCCGTAAAGCAACATCGAAGCATAAGCAGCAACTATGCCTAAAGCAAAATTTGAAATATCAAAGTTCACTTTGATTCCTATGATGTACGCCACGATAAAAATACCTAAGAACGACTGCAAAATCGCAAGCGACGTATACACAACTTTCTGCATGATTTTATATTGAATGAAAGAAAGTGGATAAATTAAAAATTTGTTGAGTCCGCCCTCTCGAATTTCGGTGGCAAGTG
Source organism: Bdellovibrionota bacterium (assembly GCA_040386775.1). Classification (NCBI taxonomy): domain Bacteria; kingdom Pseudomonadati; phylum Bdellovibrionota; species Bdellovibrionota bacterium. The sequence continues at coordinate 17,890 of JAZKEU010000024.1, forward strand.
AGAAATCTTCTAAAGATTTTACCATTCTTCCCACAAAGGGAACAAAAAGATAATACATCAGCATTTGGTGAAAAGTATATCCACCGATGACCGTCGTAAGACTGCCTTGATAAATCGCTTCCCACAAAAAATAGGCCACGGTGATTTCTGCCATCACATTCACCGCAAATTGCAGCCAGAAGTCTACCCGATAGGATAAAAATCTTTTCGCTTCTAATTTTCCTGCTTCTAGTACCCAAGACATATTTATCTCTTCATCCGATCTTATCTTTTCATGAGTGCTTCAATAATATTTTCGATATCTTCTTCTTCGATTTTAACGTCGCTCACATCGAATTTTTTTACGATTTCCGTCAGTGCGCTGCCAACGTCATCTTTGGAAACTTTAAATTTTGCTGTAGATCCATCTCTACTTAATAATTCTGAATTCTTCATTTTAAAATTTTCCAAATCCATATCTTTCAAAGTATCCGGATTAATTTGCACACTCAGAACTTTAGACTGGCTGTGCTTGTCTAAAACTTTCTGCAAAGATCCATCGTAAACAAACTCCCCATTCTTCATGATGATGATTCTTTCACAAAGTTTTTTGATATCTTCCATGTAATGAGATGTCAGAATCATTGCCGGTTTATGTTTTTTTCTGTACTCGGCCAAGAAATCTCTCACAGCTTTTTGCGCGGTGATGTCCAATCCAATCGTAGGCTCATCTAAGAAAACAACCTTAGGCTGATGAAGAAGAGCTGCTATCAGCTCCATCTTCATTCTTTCACCCAATGAAAGTCTGCGGATTTGAATATTAAGAACATGTCTGACATCTAGAGCCTCAACCAGTTCATTTAAATTCTTTTTGTATTCATCATCTGGAAGCTGATAAATTTCTTTGAGTAAAACAAAGCAGTCCTCTGCGGGTAAATCCCACCAGAGTTGAGCCTTTTGTCCCATGATCAAAGAAATTTGTTTTCTGTAATCATTTTTTCTTTCCCAGGGCTTAAATCCAAGAACACTCACCTCGCCACCAGATGGGTGGATAATTCCTGAAAGAATTTTTACCAGCGTGGTCTTACCGGCTCCGTTAGCTCCAACCAAACCCACGAGTTCTCCGGGCTTGATTTCAAAAGATGCACTTTTTAAAGCGGCTTTCTCGGTCCATTCTCTCCAGAAAAGAGATTTAATGGAATTTAAGAGTCCTGGTTGCTTCTTGTGGACTTTGAATGTTTTAGATAGGTTTTTAGCTTGAATCATAAGTCGTCGACCTTAGCATTGAACTTTCCTTTGCGCAAAAGTTCTCCTTTAAGTTACGATTATTTACATACAGGGGTTTGAGTGAAAATTAATACGATTTTATTTCTGATGGTTTTTGGTTTTCTAAACATTGCCAACGCATCTGTGGATGGAAAGTGGCGCGGTTGGGCTTATTGGAAGTATGACGGTGACGGCCCCAAATGCATAGCTCACATGATTTTTAAAGAAACGGCAGAAAGCTTTTCGATGATTATGGGTGATTTGGATTGTGACTTTGTCGCTATGCAGATTCCTGAGCGTCATTTTGTAAAAGAAAATGGCAAGCTCATGCTGGATGGAGAACCTGTCGGCCAATTCACCACAAATACTTTTGCCTGGTCGGAAAGATACAATGAACGTACAGTGATCAATGTATCCATCAAAGTTAACGGAACAAATCTTGATTACGTAGAAAAATGGATTCAAGACGAAGAAAAATTACTGTATGACATTTCTGGCAGACTCTTTAAAGATTAAAGTGTCCTCTCTAAATAAAATCAGAAAGATATTTTATATTTTTGACGATAAAATCTTTGGTTTTATCTGAAGCAAAGTCTCCCGTCTCGCTAAGGGTCTCGCTCTGAATTAAATAGATTTCTTTGGGCATAACGAGAATTCCTAAGTTCATTAATATTGTTCTTAAATGAAGTTGAGCCGAAGTTGTTCCAGCTTTTCCAGGGCTGATTCCCATGATCAGTGCTTTTTTATCTTTCCAAACGCTTTTCCCGTAGGGTCTCGATGCCCAATCAATGGCATTTTTTAGTACACCCGGAATGGAGCGATTGTACTCTGGTGTGATAAATAAGATACCATCGGCAGCTTCAATCTTAGATTTTAGATCTACGACCGACGGAGGAGGATCGTTTTCGATATCTTGAGAAAAGAAAGGCAAAGTACTTATGTCGAAATCTGAGAACTCAACTCCTTCTGGTGCCGCTTTTTTTAGCGCCCGATAAAGTTTTTGGTTTATAGAGCCCTTACTGATACCACCGACGAGGGTTAGGATTTTGTGCGTTTTCATTTAGTATTCACCTTAATTGTTATAACGTTGCTATGACAGTTACAGATTACGCTGCTAGACCGCAAAAGAGTATGAATATTTCTTTAAGAAATTACTTTTGATTGAAAATACAAATAATTGAAGTTTAACTATTTACTTCTGTATTTTCGTAACGAACAGAAACAACTTTAAGGAGAATTTTAAATGAAATTATTTATCGCACTTGCATTAGCTTTTGCCGGACAAGCAAACGCTGAAGTTTTAAAAGTAGACACAACCGCTAGTAACGTAGAGTGGAAAGGCACAAAGAAAATTGGAAGCTTTCACGCAGGTAACGTAGCGGTGAAAGAAGGCCAAGTAGAAACAAACGAAAAAGGTGATATCACCGGCGGAAACTTCGTTTTGGATATGACTAAAATCACAAACACAGATCTAGCTGCAGATCCTGACTCACAAAAAAAATTAGTAGGTCATCTATCTAGCCCAGATTTCTTTAATGTTGCCAGTCACCCAACCTCTACTTTCAAGATCACGAGCGTGACTAAAAAAGGCAAAGAGCATCTAGTAAAGGGTGATTTAACTATTCTTGGAAAAACAAATCCAATTGAGTTCCCTGCAAAGATCACAACTACTGCAACGTCAGCGACGGCCGATGCTAAAGTTAAAATTGATCGTACAAAATGGGATCTAAAATACGGATCTGGAAATTTCTTTAAAGAGTTAACTGCAGATAAAATCATCAATAACGATATCGAGCTCACTTTAAAATTAGCAGCTAAGAAATAATTTTTTAGATAGAACTTATTAGATAGATTTAGTTTAGCAACTATAAAAAGAGGATGCATTGTGCATCCTTTTTTTATTTTAGTTACAGTGAGTGCGCTTTAAAATTTGATAGTAGTGATATTCTCTAGGGCGTCCCTCAGTGTCATCGCACATCAACGATCTTTCATTGCAACGATCATGTATCAACACTGTTCCATACTCATCATCAAGACCCATCATATGTCCAATCTCGTGGGCATACATGGCTGGCTGCCACAGATTGCTCCATTCTGAATAATAAGGACCGCGGCTAATTTTTCCTGTTAAACGAACCGAAAAATCGGCTTCCTTTGCATTTTTCACAACCAAAAATTTAAATTGAAAGAGATCGTTTGGTACTTTTTCGCGCCAAATTTCTGCGGCCAGATTAAGGTTTGTTTGAATTTCACCTAGAACTTGCGCACCAAATAGATTTTGATTCTTAAAGTGGACTTTAACTACAATTTCATAACCATGAACTTTAGAAGGAGTAACACTGTAGGAATATTTCGCCGGCCAAACTCCTTCATATAAAATATGTCCTGTAATTTTTTTTGTTCTGCTTAATAGAGGATCGCCAAAGGCAACTTCCTTTTTGGGCTGGCAAATCTTTGTATCTCTTAAAATATTTTGTTGATAATAAACACAATCGTAATCACGACACTTTTCTGCAAGCGCCTTGAGAGCTTCCGTAATGTGATTATCAACGGCAAATGATTTTGAAAAAGAGAAAATAATAAAAAATGATACTAATAAAAAACTAAGTTTTTTCCCCACTCTATCCCCCCGGATAAATACCCTCTAATGATTGGATATATGAAAGTAGGGAAATTAAAGCATCGGGAAACTAGGCATTATACCTTTTTACTTAGCGGGTGCGTTTGATTTAAGGGAAAACTTTCCTAGCAGGACTTAACTTCTCGATAGTTCGATTTTTTTAGCGGCAATCGAGCGTCTTCTGATGTCGTAAATATTCATGCAAAGGCCCGTGATCACCAGTAAACCCGCATGAATTTTCCAATCTGTGATTTCTTCTTTTAAAATTATAGCCGAACCCAAAAATCCAAACACCGGTACAAGTAAGGTGAACGGCGCAACATTAGAAGCGCTATAGCGTTCCAATAGCCAACTCCATAATGAAAAACCAACGTGCGTAGAGATATAAACGATATAAACTAGCGCCCACCAAGTGCTGGATGAAATCGCGGAGATGTTGGTGAAAAGAAGCTGATCGGCTCCTTCCGCGAAGTAAGCCAAAATACCTAAGAATGGAAATGCCACCAACCCACCCCAAACCACAAGCGCAAAAGAGTTTACCGGCCCTAAACTTTTTGAAATGATATTTCCTGAAGCCCAAGAAAATGCACCCAAGATCAACATAAGCAACCCTAAAATATTCACCTCTTTGCTAGTATGAAGACCAATCATGGCAACACCAGCAAAGGCCACAACTGCACCGATAATCTTGAGAGGACCCGGTCGTTCTTTAAATACGATGGATGCAAGTCCGATGGTGAAGAAAACTTGAACCTGCAACACCATCGAAGACAACCCTGCCGACATTCCCAATCTCATACCCGTAAATAGAAAACCAAATTGCAATGCAAATATAGTGATCCCGTAGCCCGCAAGCGCAATCCATTTTACTTTGGGTCGTGGAATAAAGAAAACAAACGGAAGTGCCGTAAAGAAAAACCTTAAAAACCCCAAGGTGATTGGCGGAATATCATGGAGTGCTAGTTTTATCGAAACAAAGTTAAAACCCCAAACTGCCACGGTAAGAATCGCAATTAGGATATGTTTGAATGGCATTAGCTCTCCTAGCTGACTTTGACTGTGGCGATTTTTTTATCTGTAGATGTTTTTGGCTTGAAGATCACAAAATACAATCCCACCAAAACAACTAAGGAATAAAGCATAGTATTTAAGTCCACATGTTCATCTGCAATGGCCCAGCCCAACCATACCGCTACGACAGGATTTACCACGGCATAAGTGGTAACTTTCGAAGGCTCCACGTTTCTACTCAACCAAACGTATGACGAGTAGGCCACCGCAGAACCAAAGAAAATCAGATAGAGCACGGCGAGCACGCCCGTTGTAGTGATTTTAGAAACATCGAACTGAGCCAATTCACCACGAGTCGCTCCCAGTATTCCTACCAAAAATGAACCAATCAAAAGTTGATAGCCTGAGAAGGTAAAAATATTTCTAAGTTTCCCAGCTTTTCTTTGCATTAGGGTTCCTATGGCCCAACTGAGAATTGCAATTCCTAAAAGCCCTACGCCTACAAGTTGTGTCGAATCCGCGGAAGACATATCACCTTTGGTGAGCATCACGATTCCAGCTAGAGAAACTAAAATTCCAAATACTTGTCTAATCTGTGGAACAGATTTTTCAAAGAAAAACCAATTCAGTAACATGACAAATATAGGAGTTGTGCCGATAATGATGGCTGCAAACCCTGAGGGAATTGTCATCTCGGCGATACACACAAAACCATTTCCTAAAACCAAAAGCATTCCACTGATGCCTGCGATTTTTTTGTCTGCCGGTAAAAGCTTTTCTTCTTTTCTAATTTTTCCAATCGCAAACATCACAAGTGCTGCTAAGAAAAATCTCATTGAAGACATTAGCAATGGCGGAAAGGAAAGGACCGCGTATTTGATCGCAAGATAGGTCGATCCCCATACGATGTAGACGCTTAAGAAATTTAGGATGATGCTGGTTCTAGAGGGAGTAGAGAGATTATTCATGCTCAGTGTGCCTTTGAGAATTGCTTTGATGTAGCTTGATGCAGTTAATATAGATATGTTATACACTTAATGAGCTTCGGCCGAAATAGCGATTATTCGTTATTTGTTAAATATAAACCGTATTAGGCAAAGTAGGGGGAGATCCCATGATGTTGGACCAAGTAGACAAAAAGCTATTAAGTTTATTGAACCAGAATGCTAGACAACAGTACTCGGACCTAGGGAAAGCTTTACACCTTTCGGCGCCGGCGGTGCACGCTAGAGTGAAGCGCTTAGAAAAAGAAGGCGTCATCGAAAACTTCACCATTCGAATTCGGCCGGAGGCTGCAAATAAATCTGTTTGCGCTTTTGTGAGAGTGAATGCCGGAAGTGAATCTTGTATAGACACGGCAAAATTTTTAGAAAAATTCCCCGAGATCGAAGAGTGTCATAGTGTGGCTGGAGAAGACTGTGTGTTGTTGAAAGTGCGCGTGGGCACTCCGGGTGAATTGGATGAATTGTTGCAAAAAGTAAGAAAGGCTCCGGGCTTTCAAAGAACACTCACGACAGTGGTTTTGAAGAGTCACTTTGAAAGAGGAACAACTATTTCTTAAGAGGGTTTTTTGATTTTATCTTTTCGTTTTACATAAATCAGGCGATCAACTTCGGCAATCACATTGCCTTCATCGTCTTTGATTTCCACTAAAAATGTTGGCTCGTATTTTGGATTTTCATCGGCAAATTTTTTGATCTCGGCGATTTTTTCTTTGGCTAATTCAAACGTTGCGTAGACGGTGTCCTTAGCAGGTTTTTTGTAACGAATTGCTCCGGCCTTATCCCACACGATGTATTGCTTTCCTAAATGTTCGATGAGCATCAGCATGTAAAACGGATCAGTCATTGAAAAAAGTGAGCCGCCATATTGTGTACCTACGTAATTTTGACTCCAAGGTCTGCGCTTCATTTGGACCACTATGCGCGTGAGGTCTTTATTCATTTCTTTGATGCTGATACTTGAACCTAAGAAGGGCGGCCAGAGCCACATCCATTGGAATACGTTTTTAAGTTTCATCTTTAAACTCCACTCGTTATTTTAAGGCCGATGATGGAAGCTACCAATAGCACGAGGAAAAAAATTCTCCAAGTAGTCACCGGTTCCTGGAAAAGAATTATTCCTAAAATTGCTGCACCCGTCGCACCAATCCCAACCCAAACTCCGTACGCCGTCCCAATCGGAATTTCTTTTGCCGCCAAAGCCAAAAGATACATACTGCCGGCCAAAGAAAGAGCCACCAGGAGGCTGGGAAGGAGTCTTGTGAAACCATAGGTGTATTTGAGTCCCACGGCCCAACCAATTTCGAGCAGGCCTGCAAAACCTAATAAAATCCATGGATTCGACATAAATACTCCTTGATGTTGCTATGATAGTTTTATAAAAAATGAAGCTCAAGAAGTTTTCTGATACGGAGAGGTGGCCGAGTGGCTGAAGGCGCACGCTTGGAAAGCGTGTTTACGGTTAAACGTAACGTGAGTTCGAATCTCACTCTCTCCGCCACTATTTCGAATCTCTTTCTTTGCCCCGTGCTATAATAGAAAATAAAAAAGGGCTGATTATTAGTCAGCCTTTTCACAACTCATACTCAATAAACAAGTGTATTAGATTCCTTTTAATAAAATGCGTTATTCATCACCAAAAAATGGGTTCTCTATACTTAGTATAATTCTATCAACTTTGAACTTTGCCTTTTTAATTAAGTAATTTTATTTAGGCTTTGTAGCCAGCGGGCAAGTATCTAGTCCTAATATTTTGTATAGAGGACAGAATCCGATTATTCCTGTTAAAAGTGGAACTATACCAATCAGGCCCCACATTGTTTGTGGTCCAATAAATATTAGGGAAAGCAATCCCACCCCTACTACAATACGAATAATTCTATCAATTTTACCTTCATTTTTTTTCATATTACTTCCTTTTGTTAAGATTAAAATTTTGCAAAACCTTCGCCGACTTCTTTTCCATTTAGAACAACGTGGTATTCGATCGGAAAAGATTTTGATAGCATTGCACTTACTCCGCAATATTTGGTCTGCGAAAGTTTAATAGCTTCAGTGAGTTTCTCTGCATCCACAGCCCCATCCACTACAAAATTCAAAATCGCTTTTTCAAATACGATTGGATTAGCACCAGTTGAAGCTATTATTTCAACATCTACGCGAAAGGCCGCAGGCAGTTGCTTATACTTTTTCAAAAGGGCAATCACGTCCATAGCAGTGCATCCGCCCAAGCCCATCGCCACGAGTTCTTTCGGAGTAGCAGCAGAATCTTTTCCAATGGGCGACTTGGCGTCCATTGGAACAATGTGATTGCTTTCTATTCCGTCAAAACTCATTCCATCTTTCCAAATTACAGTAGTCTTCATTTTTAACTCCAATACTCCACTTAAAAGCAATTTATAGGCCATTCAAACCGAACATTGTGGTGGCTTACGTTTCATCTTTGAGCCAACTTGTCTCAAAATGTGCTAGAATGTCTCAACTCAGTTGAGGCATTCTCAGCTGATCGGAATACGCAAATATCTTTTACCATTTTTTGCTGGCGCTGGAAGATGGCCCGCATCGATGTTGACCTGAACCGATGGCAAAAGCAGTTTCGGCACGGCAAGAGTACGGTCCCGTTCCGTACGAAAGCGAACAAACTCTTCAAGTGAAGTCTCTGCATTAAGCTGAATATTTTCCTTTTTTTCTTCTTCGATCGTCGCCATAAATTTCAGTGGACGACCATTTGGAAGATAATCGTGGCCTGTATAAACTTTTGTATTCTCAGGCAGTTCGTAGATTCGCCCATGCACCGATTGATAAAGTTCAACAGCACTTCCTGCTGGAAAATCACATCGGCCTGTTCCGTAATCAGGCATGAATAAGGCATCGCCAACAAATACGTTTCCATCAATATAGTATGAAGCACATGCCGGTGTGTGGCCGGGTGTAAAGATTGTTTTTATTTTTATCGATCCAGCACTAAACTCTTCACCGTCCTTGAGTAGTCGATCAAATTGTGAGCCATCGGTTTTGAAATCTTGTGGCAAACCAAATACATCTTTAAAAATTTCTTGAACCTTCGTGATCTTTTCTCCAATCGCAATATAAGCATTTGGAAATTCTTTTTTAATGATTTGTGAGCCGCTAAGATGATCCGCATGGGCATGAGTTTCTAGAATAAAATGAAGCTTGAGTTCCTTCAAGTGCAAGAATTCGATAACAGCCTTTGCCGATTCCTCCGTTGTCTTGGATGAGGCTGGATCGTAATCCAAGACCGGGTCGATAACGATCGCATCTCTAGTTTTCTCATCCCACAGAACGTAAGTGAGAGTCCAAGTGTTCTTGTCGAAAAATTCTCTGATTTGAGTCATGATGTTTCTCCTTTGTTATAAATAAAGATGACGAAATTGCTCGATCAAAATAGTTGTTCCTAGAACGAGAACAAACCATCCGAAAGCGGTTTTTAAAGTTTGTTCTTTGACTTTGTGTGCGATCATAGAACCCGCAACAATTCCTGCGACTGCAACTGCTGCGATAATCCCCTTTACTTGGTCTTGAAAGAGATGAAGCCAGGATACCGCTGATTCCCGTAACCCTGCCATTAAAGAGCAACATCAGAGTTACAGATACGCCGATGAGAGCGCCCCCAAGAAAAGAATAAAGTGTTGAGTTGCGTTCCATTATTTGACTCCTGCTTTTTGTTTTTCGACTGGATATTTTCGTTCGTTCCAAAGAAGCATCCCACCCTGAAGATTAACGCTCTTAGAAAAACCCATGGTGCGGCTTTGTAAAGTTGCTCGACCTGACCGTGCCCCGCTTCTGCACACAAATACAATTTCATCGTCTTTATCATGAGTGCTTAGAAAGGCATCCAAATCTGGACCAAGCGTAATGAGCTTTGCTCCCGGAATATGTGAAAGCTCACCGTCAAACTCATCGGGACGACGGACGTCTATAAGAGTAATTTTGCCTGTGTAATTTTTAAATGCTTTAGGCGTTATCTCAGGTACGCCCTCAACTAACGTTGGATTAAAAATTTGTTTAGAGGCCATGTTTATCTCCTAATTTTACTTGCTTCTTACTTTAATATATTATAATATCATAATATGAAAAGTCAAGATAAAGCTAAATCACTTTCTAAACTGAGACAACAAAGCAAAGATGTGGCAGCATTACTCAAACAACTTTCACATCCCCAAAGACTACTCATTCTATGCAGTATGGCCGAGGACGAGAAATCAGTGAGTGAAATTGAAGAGGCCTGTGGAGCCTCACAGTCGGCTGTATCTCAATTTTTAAAGGGAATGCGCCTAGAAGGACTAATTGAATCTCGACGTGAGGGTAAACAAGTTTACTATAAAATTTTAGATAAAAGAGTTCTAAGCCTTATAAGATCTCTTTATCTTATCTTCTGTCGCTAGACTCTAATTGCCTCATGTTTATTGACGCCATAGCTCGAAAGTATCTCTGCCGATACCGCAAATATCAAACATTAAGTTATAAAATCATCTACTCGTCTCCGCCACTATTTCGAATCCCTTTCTCTGTCTCGTGTTAATTTTAGCTTAGAAAATAAAAAAGGACTCATTTTTAAGTCAGTCTTTTTGATACAAGGTTTGAATTGTACTAAATTCCAAAAAGAGACTTGCATGTGATTTGATTAGTAAGCAATCTAGGCTTTTCTCCTGCTGATATAAGCGCAGTTTTTAGTTTCGCAGTAGATATATAAGGTAAATCACGAAACTCTGGTAAACTTCGCATTGTTTGTGACCAAGGAGCAGAACTGCTATCAAATTGAATTTGATCTAATCTCGCTAAAGTAGCTTGATCAGCTACTAAAATTAATTGTTTCATAAGCTGAATTCCTTCAGGTAAATTACGCCAAGTTTCACTTCGTACAAATTTACCTGTATGATCTACAATAGGCATATCACCAGCCAATCCCAATGATTGGGCTACTTGAGCACTATATCCTAGCTCAAGAAATTTACGTAAAATTTTTGCACCACGCTTATTAACCCATTGAGGGTAATAGAAAAATGCACCAATTCCATGATTAACAATTTTATTATTTTTAGAAATAATCTCTAATAATAAATCTTCATGTTGATCCCAACCCGGGATATTAAGCATGCTCATCACGACTTGTCTTAAAAGAAATGGATTACCAGTTCTTATTACAATTTTTACGGTGTCTATATCTGTTGGCCACAAATAAAAGTCTTCTACAGAATCAACCCATATCCTACCTTTAGAATTATAATTGGGATCAAATGGATCGTAGTAAGGATGGCCTTTACTTACGACATAGTCTCTAAATTTCAATGCCGCTTCTCTCAACTTTTCAGCTTCTGCGGGATACTGCAAATCAAAATTTTTTCCCAACTCCTGATATTTTTGGTATTGTTTTATTACTTCTTCAGGGATTCCTTGTTTTATCCATTTACTTAAAACGTACTCTCCTAAGCTTTGTAACTCAGGATGTTTTTCCATTAGACGAAAGATTTTCTCTTGTTCCTTCCTATAATCAAAATCCTCAGGAAGCCAACTATCAGCTTTCATGTCGTGTGTATTTGGTCTTAGTACTGTATCATATTGCGCACGCTTTGCTGAATTGCTTAAAGTATCATAGGCTTCTTGAATTTTTTTAAATGGCTCAGTAACTTCTTCTTCACTACCGAGGTTGCGATCTGGATGTAACTTGAATGCTAATTTTCTATATGCCGTTTTAATCTGTGCGGTAGTTGCATTTTGCTCAATTCCTAATCTTATGTAGAGATTTGGTGAAAAATATTGATCATAACTTTTTTTAGCTGCAAATGCATTTGGTGCTAAAATTATAAAAGAAAAAATTATTACCAATGCCTTCATAGTCACCTCTTAAATAAATCTAAAGAAACATTTTTGTACAAACACTTTTGTCTGATTCGGTCGGGTTTTTGGTTTTTACAAATATTAGTGCGTCTGCGCTTTCTGTGCTCCGAAGAAGCTTATTATATTCTAGTTGCCATCCTTCTAATGCTTTTCTCTCTCGCTTTAGGGCGGCTTCAAAATCATTCAGCACGCTAGATGGTAAACTTGAATGAAACTTTTCTATGAATTGTTCAATAAACTGGATACCCGCTTTATAGGCATGAATTTCCGATTCTATCTGTATCGATTTTTCGCCCAAAGATGAAACTGATGAAGATAGTTTTCCACTTTTTATATCCTTATTTAATCGGAAAACATTCCCATACAATTCATGAGCAAGAGTCACAGTCAACCGAACTAATCCATCCGCTAATTCACGTTGAGATTTATCATATAATATTTTATCCCAAATCAGTCGAACCAGTAATACGGTATTTCCCTCTACGGAGATTACCACGGTGTAGGCGTCAGCTGAATCAACTCCCACCGCTCCGTTTTTTTCTAAATTTTTATTAAACTCTTTAACTTTCTGGGAGTCTGTAATTTCAATTATAAAATCCAATTGCTTTGCCTGGTCTTGAGTAAAAGCTACGCCATTCACAGGAGCTGCTTTAATTAGATTCATTGACGTTGAAAGAAATTTCAAAGTGGTATCTTGATCTAATTGAATTGCATTATTAAACATCAAATCAAAATACAGAGTCTCTTGTGGAGACCCAAATGAAATAGAACTATAAAATAAAATAAATAAGCTTATTTTTTTCACACAAAGGGTTTAATAGCATTTTTTATGCCACGCCCAACTTAACCTATTAAAAATTCAAGGTAAAAAACTGCCTAACAGAGTTTTTTTGAAGCGTAAAACGGCACCCTGATAATGTTGCAAAAATGTTGTGTTAATCTCCTTCTCCCACTGGCCAGATGGAATAAATGCTGTATTTGAGTTCAACTTGCTCACCGCTAAAGGCCTACTAGATAGACTGATATATCGAAAAATAAATATATGATCTAGGCAGCGCCCGCTTGGCAAGCCAAGGATGGTAGGCCTTAATGAAATCTCTCGAATCACGTCCTCGAGCAACTACCGTAATAGGTTTCTCTAGAGCTATCTTTTTTAGGTCAACGAGAGTCTTCTGAATGGCATCGGTGGTCCCGTAATCGTATATAAAATAATAATCCGCAGTGACGGGCTGAAATTCCGTAGAACTCAAATCCGCATGCTTAAACTTCACAAAGGGATGGTTAAGGCGCTTTAGGCATTTACTACTTTCTTTGACCCGTTCACCGACATACTCGTATCCGATAAATTTTATTTTTGGATAATGTCTCCCTACAACAAATCCCATTCGCCCGTAACCCGCGCCTAAATCAACAATCGTAGAACCTGGTTTGGGCTCGAGTAATGAAAGCATACTTCTAATTTCGGTGTAGGGAGTGAGAAACCGCTTCGCCGCCAATCCGATCCACAATTCCTGTGGTTTTCCAGAAAAATCCGAAGCCTTTAATTTGCATCCGTCGATGCGAAGTTTTTTTTCAACTTCTTCGATTTGCATGCCAAGATACGCATCTACTTGATCGGAATGAGCTCGTATCCTCGCTGGGGTGATGCTTTTATCAGTGGATCTAAGGAGTGGAAATGGATTTCTTGAGCTAAACTTCAGCATTCAAAATCGTACTGCTCTTCGTGATCGGTTACAAGAATTGAATCGCCGCCAAATTAACAGAGGTCGTTCTAGAAAGCCTTTACTTACAATCTCACTCTCTTACAAAGCAATAGTTTGACCGCGAGACTTTATTAAGATTAAAAGTAGGGTTGAAATAACTTAACAAAACTGGAGTACAAAATGGCAGACAAAGCAGTAAAAGAAAAAAAAGTTCCTAAAGTAAAAGTAACTGGATTTGCACCTATGAAATTCAAAGATTTTACAATTACACAAAAAGGCTCTGGACGTTATGCAATTGTTAACAGCAAAGGTAAAAACGTAAATGGATTAGAAAAAGAAAAGCTTTTGGTAGAAGCAAAATTACTAAAAGGCTCATTTAAAAAAGCCGCAACGGCAGAAGTTCCTACAACATAAATAAATCTTAAATAGGGAGTCTGACTTGACTCCCTAAAATTCCAAACATTGAGTTAAAAGCTCACTTTTAATTCAAAGCTGACAAAAAAGGTCCCCTCAAGTTAATCCATTATCATGCCGATAAGTACTGAATATAAATTGTACATAAAAATCTTTAATTCAGGAGAGAAAATGCAGCAAAAAAAATCAAGTAAATTTTATTTAATATTTTTTTTGTTTTTAAGCCTCATTTTAACAAATCTTTTATTTGTTAATTGTGGAGGATCTAGAACCGCATCTAATAGCAATACAAATAATGGTGACTCTTTACAAAACATATCTTCACTTGATGGAACGTGGGTCCAGGACTTTTGTTCCTCTCAAGGTGGACAGTCAAATAAAAATGTTCAAATATTGAATCAGATAGATAACAAAAGCATAACCCTTAATGTCGATGTACTGGCTTATTTTAATTCTAATTGCGGTGGCTCTGGAAATCTGGTTGGAAGTTCGTCATATGGAACTATTGTGTTTTCAAGCACAGCTATTGATGGCGTTGGAAATTATTTTCGTGGCACGTGGACATCACCTACTTCTACTACAAAAATTATATATGCTTTAAAAAACTCAACAACTCTTTGCATTATCGGTGACATTGAGCCAACAGTTTTTCCGAGCTCTGCTAGTATCACAGATCAGGTAAATCTAATGGTAAGTCAAAATATCTGCTATAAAAAAATATAGATGAAGATCTGAAGTCTCCTTTATTAGACTGAGTCAGGATTAAATTAAAATGCAATCACACAACTTTATCCACTTGGCTTTACGGTCGGAGCTTCAGGCCGCAATCAAGCAACTGGGTTACGCAAAGATGACACCGATCCAGGCGACAAGCATTCCGCTTTTGCTTGAAGGCTACGACCTTATCGGGCGATCGCAAACAGGCACGGGCAAGACTGCGGCGTTTGCATTGCCTATTTTACAGAAAATCAACGCAACAGAGAAACATCCGCAGGCTTTGATCTTGGCTCCGACACGCGAACTCTGTGAACAGATCCTGCAAGAGATTAAAAAATTATCCAATGGACTCGCCGGAGTCTTATCCATGACGCTCGTGGGAGGTCAGTCCGCTGCCGCTCAAATGAATTTACTAAATCTCGGCGCGCAAGTGATCGTGGGAACTCCGGGTCGCACGCTCGAATTTTTGAACAATCGAAATTTCGATCCGCGACGTTTGAAAACGCTCGTCTTAGATGAAGCCGACCGCATGCTTGATGAGGGCTTCACAGAAGAAGTCGCGCAGATCATTGACCTTTTACCTACTGATCGGCAGACGGTGTTTTTCTCGGCGACGTATCCGGAGAGCATTGATCTTTTGAGTCGCACTTACCAAAAAAATCCAAAAACGGTAAGCGCGCTGACTGAAACCGACTCAGGCCCGCAGATCAAACAATTTCTTTACTCAGGCGAGAAGGCTGAGAAAATTAGAATGCTCATGAACATTCTAGGGCAACACCCCGCTAACAGCGTTTTAATTTTTTGCCGAATGAAAGTCACTGTCGACGAAATCAATGATCTGTTAAATGAAGCAGGTGTAGCCACACGTGCAATTCACGGTGATCTTGAGCAGGCGCAGCGGAATCAAACGATGGCTCTGTTTCGCAGCGGAAGCTTGCGCGTGCTGGTTGCTACCGATATTGCCGCACGCGGGATCGACATCGATCATCTCGAGCTCGTCATCAATTTCGATCTCCCTTCGAGCCCTGACGTTTACCTTCACCGCATTGGCCGCACCGGGCGCGCCGGCAAGACCGGGACTGCCGTTTCAATCGCTGAGCCCGCTGAATCGCTAAAAGTAAGTGCGATAGAGGCTGCGATTGGTGAGAGCTTGATCCGCGACGAATTAAATTCTGAAAAGACCACGGCCGTTACAAGTCTTTTGCAACAGCCAAAAATGAAAACGATCTATATTTCCGGTGGTCGCAAAGACAAAATCCGCGCAGGCGATATCGTTGGCGCACTGACATCGGCCCCGACGATAATCTCTGCTACTGATATTGGAAAAATCGACCTTCACGACACATTTACCTACGTCGCGGTCTCATTTGAGTTTGCCGAAAAGGTTCTGCAAAAACTCAGCTCCAGCAAAATCAAAGGCCGCAAATTCAAAGTATCTTACGTAAAATAAAAAAGTTATAAACACTATTAAGTTTGAGTCTATCCTTTTCTCCTTACTGTAAAATCGACTTATAGGGGATTTACCCACAATACGCGTGTATGACACTAAAAAATATTTTTTTGTTCTTGCCACCTACTTAATGATCCTTACAAAGGTGGCGCCCACCGCTATTGATATGATTCCGACAAAGCCACTAAGGTAAATATGGGCCGAGTAATCTCGGCTGAGATAAACTGTGATGAATGAGCCAACACCGACCATGATTTCTTTATAAAAAAGATATCCGTAATCCTTTGCTAATTTGTCGTAGCGACTTAGCGCGCATTCGCCTAAAGTCAAAAGCAATAGCCAAATTACAGCCATCCCAATTTGTTCAACATGCATAACCGCGGGCATAGCCAATAGGGCCATCGCAGAAATTGAAAATACAAAAGTCATATTTTTTTTTGATTTACCTAAGTAATTTAAAATTTTATGCTGAAAAAAAATAACTCCCACGCTGTTCAATATAATCATGGAACCATACCAAGAGGGCAAAGAACCTGTTTTGTGAATTAGATATTGAGGCAAGATCGAAAAAATCCCGGTTAACTTTATTCCTGTGGCAACTCCAATTAAAATCCAACCTACCAATGGTACCATTTGCACTTTGGTTTTTATTTCTAAATTTTCCGTAGCTTTTTCAGATTCTAATATTTTATTCCAAGGAATTTTCATTGCTAAATAAAATCCATACAAAAGTAGCACAATTGATCCGCTCAAAAGTAAAGATTTATCTGCACTAAGTGCCACCAACCCTCCCGCAATTAAACTCCCGACATTCAAAGAAACTTTATTGTCTGCAGCCCCTCGACTCGTGTTGGAATTAACATATTTAGAAATATATCCCGAAACCGCCATACTGAGAGCGAATAAACCCATAGCAATATAATTAAAAGAATAAAGCGAGAACCCTAAAGCTAGCGCACCAATAAGAAGTGAAGATCTCATTCCATTTGCTATTCCAAAATACATAAAAAATGGAGCCGCTAAAAGAAAGGTACGATATCCTACCGCTAAAACAAGGTGCGTTTTTGTATCTGCCCATAAGTTGGCTTTAGCAAGCACCATAAATAAAACGATGGCAGTAATAACTCTTATCAACATGAATTGATTTCTCATTAAGATACCTCGATACAATTTAAAATAATTTTTTCGGCTAGTTCTAGATCGCTAAGGAGCTTTTCATAGTTTTTATTTTTAATAGCGATAAAAGCTAAAAAATCAGAATTGTCTCTAGGCTCTTTTCTGACGATAGACTTTTCTTCTTTCAAAAAAGACAATCTAAAATTGTCTCCGAATATTTTTGCTAATTCTTTTGCAGCCCTTTCTTTTTGCAGAAAATGAATGGCTCCATCTTTTTTAGAAATAACGCCTCTTACTCCAGCAAAATTGTTTTTCTTTAAATCTACGCCTTTAGGATTTCTATTTGAGCATAGGTCTATCCATTGTTCCCATGGGTTAAACCCATCGAAGGCCCATGAAGCCAAGTCCCAAAGCCACATCCCAGCGGGTCGGCGATTTGGTTCTACGCTAGCCACTCGATTATCATCCAAGATGAAAAATTCGTGATGAAATGCTCCGCCATTTGAACCCAATTTTTTTAAGAAAGGTGTGAGTATAGAGTAAATTCTATTATTTTCTTCTGTATTGAATGGTGCCGGTACAACGTGTTGGTATTCTGCTCTGTAAGAGCCCTCCGTTGTGAATTTTTTTGTAATCCAATAGGCTCCATTCACACCATCAAAACTATATTCATTTTTGTTGCTCAGCACTTCTTCACAAATTACTCCCACCTTTAAAGAGTTCGAATGATCTATCATCCAAATATCTAAATCACGAGTGGTTTCAATCTTCATGCAACCACGGCTATTGCCTTCGTTAGTGGGCTTTAAAAAATAAGGTCCTACCTTGCTCAGCAATGCTTCCAATTCTTTTTTAGAATGCAAAATATAAAAGAACGGCTTTTTATATTCTTCCGCATTCATTTCAATTTTTTGTTCTAGCTTTCTGAATTCTAATTTGTCGAGCATGGCCAACGATGTGGCTTCACTATCTCCAAATAAATTTAATTTTTTTGCGACGTGTGCAGCACCAACAACGCCTTTATCAGAAAATGGCAAGCAACCAATCAAATCTAAAGAGTTCTTATCCAGATAATTCATTAAAGGCAGAACGATTTCATGGTCGCTGGGCTCAAAATCAAAACAATATGGACTGACGTCTCTATCTAAAGAGGTGATATTTTTTTTGATCAAAACAATTTCTGCATTACATTTATTTTTTACTAGATCTTTGATTTTATAAACATCATATATACGATTGTTATTGTAACCAAATACTGCTACTACTTTTGTTTTCATAAAACCTACTTAATTCCTTTACTGCGATACAAAATGCGAGATGATTCACCCTCATACAACATCATCGGGTTAAGCGACGATCTGCCATGCAATACCTTAAAGTTAGATAAGATGGAAACCGACCCTGTTGACGGATTGGCTGACAAAGGTTTAATTGTTTTAAATCCTTCTCTTATTTTTGTTATTATGTTTTTTATATTTTCATCTTCAAATCTCATTCTTGGTCCAATTGAATCATCCACTCTAAAATCCAATCGAAGCCCCAATCCTTCGACTTTATCTTGTCTTAGAATTGGTTTCTTATTTTCAAGGGTAAGTCCTTCAACATTTGTCCCAGAATAAAAATTAGCCTCGGCTAAAGCCAAAACACCCAACTCTTCATTTGTGATTGATGCAATCACATCTTTGATTTGCCAAAACCAGGTAGGAGTCTTAGAGGTGTCCTTGCACACTGTTAAGCTCATGATGTTGATGTCCCGTGGTTCGTAGAGATCATCACTGTGTGGACGGATAATTCCCAAACCTTTGCCCCAGTCACTGGCTAGAGAATCATTTTGCTTAGGAAATAATTCTTTATGTTCTTCGTAAGGATATTTTATATCAATGATACCGCCTATTTTTGACATTGCTTCGTGGACAAGCTGTGCCAATTCTTTGGATGGAATATTAAAAATGTATTCCATAAATACCGCTGAAATTTTTTTGTTATCACAACCCACGGATTGAATGATCTCCAAATCTTCGCTCTTTAAAGTTTCAATAATCAGAGTGTAAAGTTTAGCGAGCGCAACTTCGGATTTTAAAGTGCTTCCGCCCTCGTCCCACCATTGATCAATCCCTGAGGATAGATAAGATAAATTCAATCGTTTGATTTGTTCTTTTTGAAATTCTCGGCGAAGAATACCGCCTATGATTTCGTAGTTGTTCATCGCCCTTGTTTCGCTCCAAAGCTCATTTTCCATTTGCATACTCCTTCTTCCGTATTTCGGATATTGCAATGGATGGACCAGGAGAGATTAAGTCTTAAGTATTTAATATTACAGCGCTTAGGCACTATTCGAACGTCCAAGATTACGGACACATCCAAGATATTAGATAGGAATTAAGATTGAATTAGAACGGTCGTCCATAGGGGTTTGCTACGGGGCAGATCTTGCGATTAGTAATTTGACCTTGTTTGATGTAAGATCATTACTAATGAACCTGGATTATTTTATATATTGAGACATCTTTTTAACATAATGATCCCGGCGTAAGATTAGATTTTCAATTTCTTGCTTTGGTAGTTTTGTATGAAAGTGATTACGAATTTCCCCACTGGTTGGCGCTTTAAGCTTAGCGAAGACTTCCCGGGATGGCGCAATATCTTTTAGTGATAGTTTTTCTTTATTTAGCGCATAAAGCAATGTTTCCCATTCTTGCGCTAGAGCCTTGTTTCCAGATTGCCAGTCTGTATTAAATCCAGAAGCATTATCGATTAGAATTTGTCGGTCTTGGTTATCTAAAAGATAATTGTCGGCCTTATTACGAAATCGACTAGAAACCATATCTGAATATGCAATTAAATAATCCGTTAACCACGACTCTGGATGATAGCGATGGCTTCTCGAAAATCCGTTTGGCAAATCTCGAACAAAATATTGCACCGACATTTGCTGGCCTCTGATTTTTCTCTTCACCGTCATCGGTACGTTGTGGAGTTGAAATAATTGACTTACTTCGTAGGCTGCAATCTCACTTCGTGGAGCATTTCTGTTTTCTCCGTCACCTCTTTTATATTTTGCAACGGCTGAAACTCCTGAGTGAAAAAGAATATGCAGCGCCTCGGTAGTCCCATCATTTTCACTTAATATCTCACCCAGAAAATGAATTCTTTTAATTTTATCTGTCACGAGAATGCTTCTCAACTGAGATTCTAATTTCTTTGCATCATCAGGAAATCCCTGCCTTCTGATTTCCCAGATAGCTTCTTGCAATTTATTCTGAGAAATTAAAGAAGAGATAGATTCATCAAACGAACTATTGGAAGTTGAAAACAAACTCACACAAGCCTGTTCGGCTCGCGCAGTTAGAGCAAAGATAAAAAGAAATATGAATAATACAACTATACTTTTCATGCCTGATAGTAACATGCTCTAGAAAACAACATAAGTGTCAGATTTTGATCAGCTAAAAGTTACAGTGTCCCATCAAAAAATCTCAGCTACCCCTAAGGATTTGAGTTGTTATAACAGCTGATGACGTCTTGTCGTCCCATTACGTTATTAAAAACAGTTAGATCTAACTCATATCTATTCTTGGGTTTCGAGTGAATGTACATTTCTCTGATGTAAACAATTGGACTTATTGAATCATTTAGTGAGTTTGTACTTTTAGTTAAATATTTAGTTATGAATTTTTCTCTGAATTCAGCATCAAGGTTCAAAGCATTAATTTTTTCAATGATATATTTGGTTTCTACTTCAGAGAGTTTTTCTCTTTCTCTCTTCGGCGTCCATCCCCAGCTCCATACATACTTGAATTTTACTGGCGAGAAATTCCCGGCCTTAACCCCATTGTAAATTAAGTTTGCCCAAAAGTTTCCAGCAACGTCTCTGACGCATTCTCTCAGTTGCACGTCAGAAAACTTTTTATCTTCCCCTGCTCCGCCGAACCAATATCTTAAATCATGTTCAAAGCAACAATGCGCCCATAGATCCGGCTTATCAGATGGCCCGTCTACAAACATTGTGCAGCCATCGGTTTCAAAATCTTCTAGAATTTTTGGAGTTTCTTTCGCATTAGCAAAAGCAGATAAAGACAAAACAAATAAAAGGCCAACTTTAAATCTCACGAAAATTTCCCCCACATCAAAATTGTAGCCATATAAAGACCGTGACTGCAAATCATAAAAACACTATAAAATCTAAATGGGTTTATTTTTTAGAGTTTCAATAATGATAGTAGCAATGGCGAGTGTGGTTTTCGTAATGTGGAAACTCAATACTGCTGGCATTGATACATCAGTCTTTCACCTGGATTCCGGCTATTCGAATTCTTTTGATCCCGCTGAGGTAACTCGTTTTGAATGGAAGAGCGTAAATAAGATCTTCTCGTATGACAGAGATAACGGCGGCAGGTGGTTGCCTCAAAAGAACGAGGAAAGCCTAAAATCCCTACTGAAATTCTTGTCGCAAATCCAACTGAATCAAGTTACGCAAAAAGGAAAATCCTCTTTGAATGTCTCCCTAGATATTAAAGGAAAACGCTGGGATGGGTCTTGGGATGGACTTTCTTTTGTGTGGAAAACCGGTCCCAACACCGGTAAGGGCGAGATCTTGAATGAACAAAAAAACATGGTTTTTTTTAAGGGCGCTCATATTTTTGAAACCGCAAGTATTGATCTGTGTAAAAATCGAATCACAAGAATCCTTATCCAAGCACATGGAAAAAACTATCAAGTAGATCAAGTCGGCAGAGGCTGGCAGGTTATGCGGCCAACGCCTCAAACTCTGGACCCTATTTTCATAGAAAAATGGCTTATTGGGCTTTGCAATGTGAAGGCAAAGACCATTCTTGATTTGAGTTATGCGCAGAGCAATACAAAACAAGGTGCCGTTACTTTTGAGTTCGTAGATGGTGAAAAATTAAGCCTTCTACAGGTGGAAAAGGACTTTTTCGTGTTAGATGAAATGGGCTTGGTTCTGGAACAGCTTAATAACTCTCTGGAAGAACTCAAAAAACAATTGCAACCTTAGACCAATCCTTGACAAAAAGACCCAAAATCTATTGAATGGGCACTTCATCTACTTTCTGTTCAGGCGTAGCTCAGTGGTAGAGCAACCGGCTGTTAACCGGTTGGTCGCAGGTTCGAGTCCTGCCGCCTGAGCCATTTTCAATCCCCACTTTTTAAGAAATGATCTAAGTGGGTAGAATTAAAAAATTCCAAATCATTTCAATTAACTAAGCAACATTTTGCTAAACTCTCATCTTTTCGAATATCCCGTGAAAACCCGCAAAATCATGCGAGTTGATGTCATTCTGTAGTTATCGTTGTAGTTACTAACAAAAAAACTGCAAAGTAACTACAGAACCGTCATCCTCGTCATGCCTGTCACCTCCGACTATCAACCATTCTTTTTTCATCGAGCGTTTGATTTTTATATTTGGAGGTAGATTTGTTTCTCATCAAACGTCTGTTCTATTTCCTGTTAGCCATAGTTTTTAATATGGTTGACCGGATTTTTATATCCTTAGAAGGAAATGGTCTTCAACTCTCGGTTATTCGTAGCGAGGATGATCTATGGAGTTGAAAACAATTTTACGAAAAATCATTCGAGAGAAAGGACTTACAATCACTTCTTTATCAAAGAAGTCGAAGGTTCCTGTTCAAACTCTTCATGGCTGGTTAAGTGGGAGCGAGCCCAAAAGTATTCGACAATTAAAGGCTGTCGCGGATTGCTTGAGTGTCGACCTCGATTATCTCTGCTTTGGAATTAAATCTAAAACAGAAAAAGATAAAATTGAAGTATTCCAGGATGAAATCAATGCTGGAATTTTTGAAGTTGTTTTAAGAAGGGTAAAGAAATGAATAGAATTGTTTTTCTTATATTAATACTTTTATTATCTTCCTGCGCACACAGAAATATGACTCGCGAGGAGTGGCTAGAGGTGGGTCAAAGAACCTATTCCAATACCACAAAAGAACAGCTTATTAAAAATGCTGAAAAGATTTTAGTTTTAGCAGACGGCGATGACTTTAAATTTATTCATAAGCCTAACGGGTTTGTGGCCTCTAGAAGTTGGCTAATATACTTGGTTATCTCAGCCACTATGGGGACAGATCATTGGAATTTTGAAGTTCAAGAAAAGGATGGAAAACTAATTGCTACTGTTAACGCTTCACAAACAGCGGGGTCTGTCACTGGCTATGCCGTTAATAATCAAGCTGGAACTGTCACAACACCAACTATGGGAACGCCAATACAAGGAACCGCAATATACGATACCTTTTGGAATCGACTAGATTACCTTCAAGGATTAAAAAATGATTGGATGGATTGCAAGAGGGCAAACCGCAAGATCAAAGACAAAGAAACATGGGGCAACATTGAACCGCTTTGTTTATCTATTAACGTAAAAGATGATTTACCTAACGATCTTTCTGATATCGAAGTAGATCGCATTTTTAAACAAACCAGTCTTGACGATGATCGTCCTGCTCGGGCAAAGAAAAAATATCTTAAGAATCGAAACAAGGAACACCGATAATACGAGTATCCAAGTGAATCCTAAGAAAACTGACATCCAATATCCAGACCAATTGATAGTCGTAATAAAATTTATTTAATTAATTGAATGTTTACCTGTATCTTATTTATGGGAGAAAAACATGAATCGATATATTAAGTTATCAGAAATAAATTTTGGGAGCCTTGATGCGGAAACCGAAGTCACTTTAGAACATGGGAAGTATTTTGATATTGTATATCACGATCCATTTAATACAAAAGATAGAATTCGAAATGGTAAAATTATAGTACACGGACGAAAGGGAACTGGAAAATCGGCTCTCGCTTGCTATCTACAAAGATCCTCAGGGCCCAACTTATTTGTACAAAAATTTGAATATTCAATGAAGGATCTTGAGCAAATTGTGCAAATACCAGATGTTGAAGATCCTTCTGCATCAATGTCTCAATCTTTATGGCACTGGATATTTCTTTGTGCTCTGGGTAAATTTATTTTAGATGATCAAAGTATAGCGCTATCTTCTGCTCAAAGAGAGGAATTTGGTCGATTTTATAAAATTAATCAGGGTTATTGTTCTCCCGGGTCTCTAGAGTTAAAACAACAAGTCGAAAGCGAAAAACTACAGGTACGCATCGCCGCGCTAAACAGACTCCTTAGTATGTCTGGAATATCAGAGGTAGAGTCTATTCAAGGACGTGCAAGTTTTTTGAAAATCATCAACCCCTTGCAAGAACTTATGAAAAATACTTTTATGTCTTGTAAAAGGGATGTAAAAAATGAGTATTTTATAATAATTGATAATCTAGATATTGAATACACTGGAACTGAGAATCAAAAAAATGCGCTGCTGGGCTTGATTCGAGCTGCAAAGAATCTTTTCACCACTTTTCGTGAATACGGAGTGCGTATTTGTCCAATTGTACTGATCAGATCGGATATGCTAGAAGAACTAAAATACGAAGCAGATACTAATAAAATTGCTTTAGCAAATGGCTTGAAACTCAATTGGTACGACCATGATACTTATTTAGGTGACGAGCAAAATGTTCCGCTGCGAAATCTTATTTCATCTCGTATAAAATATTCTTATAAGAAATCATCAATTTCAATTACCGATGGCTGGCATGAACTATTTAGAGATTGGAATCATGATAAACCCAGTTTTAAATACTTAATTGATAAAACACTCTATCGTCCTCGAGATTTAATTTGCCTGTTTAATTTATTAAGCGAGAAGTTTCCAAAAGCCGATGCTGTCACAAAAGAAATGGTTGATAAAACATCTAAGGAGTTTGCCGCTTACATGGTAGGAGAATGGCAGAATGAGCTCTCTGCCCACCTAAGCTCTGAAAAAATAAATAAATTATTTGATTCTTTAAAGCTCGTATCAAATAATAAGTTTACATTTGAAACTTTCAAACAAAAAAACCAGTTTGATAATCCTACGGCAGTTGAATTTTTAGAAACCGCATTCATATTTGGATTAATCTGTGCCTACCCGGTTTCTAATAAAATTGCCTGGTCACATCGCCCAAGCCCCGATTTTGATAACTTAGATTTAACAAGTGGTATTGAAATGGGTCTTCATTTTGCTTTCAATGATCATTTTGTTAAACCTTCCAGAAGAACTTTTTGGACTCTATAACCACCATAAATTTGCTTAACTTCTAAATGTACAATCAAGAAGTATTGTTTCAATGGCCACCTGCTCTTGCTCCGTAGCTAGATTTTCTATCTTAGAAAAATTCGCTCTAACTTCATTTCTCTTCGATTTATTTTTTCTTAAATCTTCATCGGTCCATCTTTCGCATAGGCAATCTGCAACTACATATATCCCATGCCTAGTTGAATTTTGTTTCAAATATCGATCTACAAGTTGCGTCTGCAGTGCTTCGTATACACCATCATTCCAGCATCCCTTTACTTCTACTATAACAGTTAGGATATCGATGCCATCTTTACCTTTTATTGTCGCATCAATCTGAATATCTGTTCTCTGGCCGGTTCCAGGTCCCACGCTCGGACGTATTTGAACCTCTCGATTTGCAATAATGCCCTTCGATTTAATGTCTCTATCAAAATGCCTCTTGAGATGATCAGAAATTTCATTTTCGTCTTTTGGTCGACATTTATCTCGCTCAGTATTCCAAATATCTGGAGTGCTTGGTGGAGTCCCTTGTAAAGACTCTTGATAGCGTAGTATCGACTCCAGTATTACTTGCATGAGTTCTTCTTGGTTTCTAACTAGCCTCTTAGATTTATTTGTTATGGTTAACAGTAAATGACTTGGCTCAGGAGAAACCCATTCAAGCGATCGATTACGTTTCTCCGCCTCTGTTAAATGGTAGTTCAACCACGGAAGTTCTTTATGTCTTTGAACCATTTTTTTCAAGGCATCACAACTAGATCGAGTTCCTCTATTCACTAATATCCTAAAGCATGCGTCTCTAATATCACCCGCTCGCTCCTTCGGTCCAATAGCCCCGCCCATTCTGGCCGAGTAAGGAAATAAATCGATCATCCATGAATAAAAATCTACTAACTGCTCGTCCGATAATTTTTCGACAAAAGCAGTCTCATGAGCATTTTTGGCTACAATATCTAAGATTAATTCTTGCCCGAATTCTTTATCTTTTTCAAGAATCGGCCATAAAATATTCCATCCTGATTTTGAAGATTCAGCTACTAAATTCCTTGCGGCAGCTAAGACGATATCTCTTTGCTCTCGATCTTTAGGCAAAGGAGAAGAAATATAACTTGCCAATAAATGTTCGGCTTCAGAATAACCTAAACTTAAAATTTCACCCAATAGAGCTATCGCTGAAAGAGGGGGTAATGAACGCGCAAGAATATGAAGTTTTTCTTGTAGGTCTCTGTTTATGTAGGAACTAAACCTACTTATAACAAAGATATTGCCGTTACCCTCTCGCCCCTCTTTATCTGCAACTTTTAATATCGTTTCTTCAAAAACGTCTTGTGCATATGGATACCCGATTTTGAGAGCATTTTTTTGAGATTCTACTTCGTCTGCTCCAAAGGTTGGGTAGGCTACAATTGGAGATAACCATTTAGGCCATATGCCCTTACCCTTCTGGGACAAAAATTCTGGCGAATACTTATTTATCAACGAAATTGCCTTAATACCTGCTGACACTACAAACTCTATCGAGTTTTTCTTTAGATATGACTCAATATTTGGCTCAACCTCTTCCAAAAATTTCTTTGCGTAGGAAATAATTTTTTCTTGTTTTCTATTGTCCAAAGAAAGCCAGGAAGGCGAATCCTCTATATGTTCATCTCTTAAAGCATATTCACCCGTCTCTTGGTTAGCAGTTAACAGGCGAGCTAGATGATAAAAATGCTCAATCTTTCCTTCTTCGATTTCTTCTATGGTTTCATTAATAAAACCAGAAATTTTGTTCGCCCAGTCGACTTTATCTTTTTTCTTACTTAGATTCTTGAGCTCTATTCCCTGTTCATGCAATTTTCTCATTCTCTTTTCGTCTTCGCTTTGAAGAATAATCGGTCCATACAATGATTTGAATTTCTCATTTACAGATGAATTATTCTGATAAAGCGGGAAAAGCGCGTCTGTGTGATCTGTATTGGCCCAATCAAAAACAAATCTTAAGGTTTCTATAATTTTCTCAAATTTTGAAGGATCTAACTCTTTATTAGCTAATTCTAATAGCCAAAAAAAATCTCTATTATCGAGTAGGCGCTGGGCGTGGACTGCTTTAAAATCATCTAATGGAATCTGAATAATAGATAAAAATATTTTCCTCCGTTTTTCTACTGCTTCGTAAAACTCCTGGGCATATTCTTTAGATTCAAATCTACTCGCTATTGGGAGGTGCTTATCCAGCCTCTTATAAGCTACTTTCGCAAAATTTGGATATAAATCAATCGCATCAAGCTTATTCCAGCAATGATAAATAATTTTTTCTATGGCCCTTCCCATTTTGCTGTGATTTGTATGTTTATCTGCGTGCTCCTCAACCCAAGCCAGTGCTATGGGTAAAGCATCGTCGGGCATCTCCTCTATTAAGTCATAAGATATGAAGTGTGCATATGAACCATGGTAAAAATCGTTTTTCGGTGGGATTATATACTTAAACAGCTCTTCAGCAGTTATTTGCTCTGGCCACAGTGACTGCAAAGCATATCCCTTTAGCTGGTCGTTTGGATCTTCTTCTTCGAGAAGTTTTTTTAACTCTGCCTTAGTTTTTGTGTCTCCCAAAATACTTATCGTGCTCGCTGAATTAACACGTAATTGGTAATCCTCAGATTTATCTAAAGCTTGCTCCAGTAAAACTGGCATTAATGTATGTAGCTCACAGATTTCTGCAATATCGACAGCCAGTTTGCGGAGATTAAAAGACAGCTTTTTATCTAAAATAATTATAGCTAATTTATCATCTAGCCCCTCGTACTTTAAACCCTTAAATCGCTCACGAAATCCCAAATCAATATGCAAATAACTATTGCCAGTTTCTTCTGCCTCCAAAATTTTTTGAACAGTTTGTTTTTTATATTCCTCAGGTAATCCAGATAAGTCACATTGAAGTAAAACTTCAGGGTCTTTATTTAGAATAAGATTAAAAAAATCTCTATTCATCGACGCAAGGAAAGCAGCTCCTTGCTGTAATTGTGGAACTAGCTTTGGGTTAGATGGATTTGGATTAAAAAATAATGAATTCAATTTATTAGTCTCAATCTTAAAATTATTCAGTCCTTGAGCCATTAAAAATTCTGCATATGTTTGATGAGCCCATCCCATTCTATTTATTCCACGAGATGTAAATAGGCCAGAATCTAGCGTTTGCAATAGCTCCTCTGCAGTTATTCGATCTAAGCCATCCAAGTCTTCAGCTATATCCTTTATTGTTAAATCGTTTTGATCTCGTTCATGTTCAGGCCCCAACCAAATTGAATTTTTATTGGATAGAATTGATAAGATTGCTATTCTCTCAGCTATAGCCAATTTTTGTGTGCCCTCCATTCCTTTTGTTTTCGGAGACACTAATCGACTTTTGCTCTGTTCTTCACAAAGCTGTAAACACCCAACAGAATATATAGTTTTTTGATCGTCTGCTAATTTTTGCTTTGATTTAAAAGTGTTTAATAAAAATTTTAAAGTAACAGGCTTTATCGCCAATGGAACCACTCCTCGCTCTTTGACTTCCTTAATAAAACTTGCTGGGTCTACTCCTTCGTTCTCGCAGGCAACAACAATATCTTTTTCTAGCAACGGAACCATTTCGTAAACTGATAAGGAGCCAGGAAATATTGTTTCTAATTCTTTTTCTAAATATTGTGGCCATACTCCAGTTCTACAGGATATTCGAACAAACAATCTTTCTTTAGGTAGTTTCGAAATTTCTCGTGCTAAAATGTGAGATACTGTATCAACTCTTAATAAGCATTCATCCAAACTATCTATATATAAATAAAGATTTTTTCCGTTATTTTTCCACTCTTCTATTTCTGCAGAATGAAAAATCTCTCTAATCAAGCGTTCTTCTGAGCCGAAGTTGTTCAAATTTTCATGTATTATTATAGTATTTGCATCAGCTTTAGGCCTCTTTCCTGAAACGGTATCTAGTAAAATCTGTGACTTTCCTATGCCTGGCTCACCAAGATAGATTGTGCATTTAGACTCTTCTGCTTTTTCAATTGTATTAAGGTTCGGCTGCAGATCTTTTCCATATTTAGTTTCTGGGTCGATGATAAATCCATCTGGATCTGTGTGATAAGACCCCTCTCTTGAACAAACATATCGTTGCCATAAATAAGATTTACTCATAGTAATTCTCCCCTTGCCCACCGTAAGGTATATTACCACAAAATATAAAAACATTAACTATTAAGATTAGACCTCTCTAGGGGGAGCCAACGAACAATCACGCATTCAACTCCCTATCGTGTGGACCTCGAATCTTTGTGAAAAATGAATTTTGGCTAATTTCGCCCACCTTGATATATAGTAAAAATGATAATTCCTATATATTAGGTATTCAATAGCCGTCCTTTACTTTATCCACTTCCATATGAAGAAACATAAGACATTGAACAATGAATTTGCTTTAACAGCAATTTTTAGTAAAGATTTTCAACTTAGCAAATCCTTCTTATCTATGGATGAGTCGGAATTTTTTTCTGAACTAACACTCCTATTTGAATATGAAATCAATCAAATCGCCGCGTTCCTAGTCCATGAAATATTCTCAGGTGAAACCACAATATTTTTTAATAAGATTAAGGAGATGTCAGAGCGTCTCACAAAAAATAATAGTTTAAAAATAGACAAAAAAGCTTTTAAAAAGGCCGAGTGGGATTTAAAAACTAAAGATTTTAATGATATTAACTTTATACTACCTTGGAATGAACCCACGTATTTACTTTCTGATGTCTTTACGAAATCATTTGAATACTTAAAAGAAATTGAAAATAAAATTGAACGAAAGCCTTACAAAGGAAAACCATTCTCCTCTCCTCGGACTTATACTAAATACGAATTCTATCGAAATTTATGCTTAGTTGAAATCGCCATGAAGAAAAAGCTTGGCAGTAAGCAGGACGATTCATTCAAACGTTTTGTGGAAGAAAATGTTTTACAATATAAAGACTATTGCCTTGTCCTGCGAGACGGAGAACGAACCAGCACAGATGACAATGATGACGGTTTAATATCTTACGATAATTTTAGAAGGTCCTTTAGAAGATACGCCCGAGAGCATTTCAGAGATTTACAGAAAAAAGCGGACAGAAGCTAGTCTCTTTTTCTTTCCACTGTCCGTGATAACTCAATTTGTTTCACATATATACCCCTCCTAACAAACCAAAGGAGGTATTGTATGGCTGAATCAACAGTCGAATTAAAAGAAATTCTCGATGTATTAACAGAAGAATTGTCAGCAAAACTTTTTCGTGGCGATAATGGCGAGTCCTGCATCACGATAAACGACGATAGCAAACAGAAAACATTTATACTCAGCTCTTCCCAATGGAGAGACTGGTTTATTCAATTCGTGCGCAAGAGAGAGTGGGGCGTATCATCGTATCTCAGAGACGAGCTTATTGAGGAATTGTTGGCACTAGCAAGTGTACATATAGAACAGGTCAATGTGCGCATTGGGAGAACAGAAGAAGCTATTCAAATTGATTTAAACGACGACTCGTATAATGTTGTTTCTATCAACGAAAAAGGGTTTAGAGTTCAACAACCGAAAAATGTTCATTTTCTTCGTCCAAACAAACAGCAACCTTTACCAATTCCCATTAAAACCGACAAAAAGATCTTCATCCCATTATTACAAACAATATTTCCAGTATCTTTTGATATGTTGATTTTGATTTTAACTTTTATGTTGAAAGCTATTGATCGTGATCGTGGTTCTTTTGCTCATTTAGTTGTTGAAGGGCCTCAAGGATCTGGAAAAAGCATGCTGTCCAAGAGAATAAAGGCTTTGATCGACCCCGCGTCTCCGTGTTTTTTTTCATCTCCTAAAGATGTGAGCGACATTTTAGTGGCCTCAGTTCACTCTTATTTATTAGTCTTTGATAATCTTTCAGGGCTTACACACTTTATGGCAGATGTTTTTTGCAGACTCTCCACGGGTGGAGGACTTTCAAAAAGAAAACTATACTTTGACCACGAGGAAATGTTCTACAAGCTGCATCGCTCATGTATTCTTAACGGCATTGATGAGCCTAGCAATAGACCCGACTTTCTAGATAGATGCATCACCGTTCAGTTAAAAGAATTTAAGAATAAAAATAGAGTTGCTGAATCAGAGCTTGATCGTCAGTTTGAAGAAAATAGACCGCAACTCCTTGGCGGACTTTACGGGCTCTTATCAGAATGTTTGCGCGTGCTACCCTCAATCCCAAACAATAATCTTCCTAGAATGACGGATTTTTGCCGCATGGGTTTAGCATTGGAAAAAGTTTTGAAGCTTGCTCCTGGTTCGTTTATGGAAGCCTACGAAAAAAATCGCTCAGAGCAGACTGAAAATGCATTCTGGGGAGACGAGCTCTGTTGTGCTATTTTTGATAGACTCCAACGCGAGGAAAAAGGAGCCATAGAAGGAACCGCTCACTCGCTAATGGGACGTTTGTTTAGAGACCGTCGTAAAACTGGAGGGCCACGCAGCCCGAGAGCCTTTTCTGGATGGCTAAAAAGAGTTGAGCCCTTATTAAAAACAAAAGGAATATTGGTTAAGCGTCTACCACGCACGGCTGACGAAAGAACAATTAGAATATACTTTAAAAATCCTCCAGAGCGCAAAGAGGTTAGTTATGAGTATTAAAATTTCAAGCAATCTCCATAATGACGAACCTGACAATTATGACGATTGTAAAACCGCACCTTCTATGAGAAATAAGATTACTCAAGTATGGGGGCTCAGCGCGCCCCCTGAGCTTAATATTTTATACGCATCAAATGACGACATCTGTGAAAGTTCTTTGAAAACTGAATGGTTAGATAGTCGTGAGGCCGCCGAATTTTTAAGAATTTCGGTGAAGGCTTTACGGAATGCGAGTTCCAATGGCCAAATTCCATTTTATAAGTTTGGTCGAAGAAATCGTTATCGAAAAGAAGAACTCAGCAAATTGTTGCTTACTCACAGAAGAGGTAAGCATGAATATTAAATTTGACCCAGAGACCGAAGCTTATTCGGTTTCTTTCTCTAAGAGAAACCCAATTACTCGTCAGCCAGTTAGCTTGCGAAGAAAGGGGATTAAAAGCAAAGTAGAAGCTCAAAGAGTTTATCGAGAGCTCGTGATCGAAGTTGAAAAAAGAATTCAAGGGCAACAAATCCCTACTTGGGAGCTTATGATATCTGAGTTTCTTGAAGATATGAGAGAACGCGGCCTACTTGAGAGAACAATCCATACTTATGGTTTTTGCCTTCGAGCCCATACTTTAGAAGAGTGGGGTGAGCGTTTAATAAATGAAATAACAACTCACGAGATTAGAATTCTAGTACAAAAGCGTGTTGGCCACAAATCCGTAGCCCATCAACAAAATCTTGTGAAATTCATTAAAGCAGTCTTTGTCTGTGCGATTGAACGCGGGTACATCAAGTCCAATCCAACACCCAGATATCGCTTTAAAATTAGTGATCGAGTTAAAAAAGTTCTAACCGAAGAACAAGTTAAAGCACTTTTATTAACAGCAAAAGAATTTGGAAGTGAATGGTATGAAACATGGGTTTTAGCAGTTTACACCGGCCTTAGAAGCGGTGAGCTTTATTCTTTAACTTGGGATAAAATCAATTTTGAAACCAAGCAGATTACCGTTGATACTGCTTGGAACTCGAAAGATGGATTTAAATCAACTAAATCGGGACACGAGAGGGTTGTTCCTATTAATGAACATCTTTTATTAATTTTAAAAGAACTAAAATTATCAAAAAACTCTACTCCTTTTGTTCTCCCCCGCAATCCTTATTGGGATAAGGGTGGGCAGGCCAAAGAGCTTCAAAAGTTTTTGATCGGTCACAATCTCCCTCCAATTCGCTTCCACGATTTAAGAGCTACTTGGGCCACTATGCTATTAGGAAAAGGTGTCCCTCCTGCTCAAGTGATGAAAATGGGTGGATGGAAGGATATGACCACGATGATGATCTATATGCGTATGGCTGGAATTGACGTGCAGGGCGCCACAGATTGCTTGAATTTTTATCAGAAACCGACAGATGGGCAGGTTTTAAGCCTATCCAACGCTAATTTATAGGACTCAGTAGTTATTCGTAGTTGCCTTAAATTTTTGTTCAATATAAACAATTATTTATAAGCGGCTCACCGCCTGAGCCATTTTTTTGCGGTCCATACTGGACCACTTCTTCTATTCAGTCAGATCAAAATACAAGTCGTTGTTAATTCACAAGGCTCATATTGATATTTATCAACAGACATACCCTTTATCATATGGAAGCATAACTTAAATGCACATAAGGGGAAAAATTATGAGAAATTTATTTTTAATACTTGCGGTTACTATCTTCGGAAACTTTGCTTGGGCAGGTTGCAATCCCTGTATCTGCCAACCCGAAGAATTTCCTGAGTGTTCTAAAAAAATTCATATCCTAGAAACAAAATAGACTGCGAACAGCCCGTCTGTTTTCGGATTCTAATTCACTTTTCGGACACAATTTATTCTATTAGAGAATCCATTGAGTTATACCTAGGCCCTTAAAATGCAAGAAGGAAGCTTGCTTAGCAAGCTCCCTCCTTGGATGAACCTCATTTGTTTCGCAAACAAAGGAGGTCCGAATGAATAAACAACTATTGATTATTCTTCGGCATATTTTAGAGATTATTAAATCTGTCCTTTGGATAGTTTTTTACATCACAAAAAGACAGATGATGGCCCATATCCATACGTAGGCTGCGAAAAGTTCTAATCTGTTTTTCTTTACCGCAGCCAATACTACTTTTAATCCGATCAATCCAAAAATAAATGAAGCAACAAAACCTATCGAATAACTTGGTAGGCGCTCACCTAGATTTTCTACCTCGCTGAGCTTTAAGACCGCTGCTCCCAGAATTGTTGGGATAGATAGCATAAAACTAAACACACTCGCCGCTCCGCCAGTCATTCCAGCAAACAATCCCGCAGCGATAGTCATTCCAGATCTGCTCACTCCTGGCAAAAGAGCTAAACATTGAAAACATCCAACGATCAGAGCTTTACCATAAGACACTGTTTCGAATTCTTTTAAGAGTTGGTCGGGAGCATCGGAAATCATATTGATGGACTTAGATTTAATTCTTCTTGTTAGAAAAAGAATCAATCCCGTCCAAATAAATCCGTAGCCTAGCACCGTAATGTTTCCAAAAAGACTTTCAAAAAATGATTTGAATTTCAAGCCAATAATTCCAGCAGGAACTGTCGCAAACGCAACCATCAGCGCAAGCCTCATACCGGCATTCATTTTTCTTTCTTTGATCGATATCCAACACTGAGCAATCAGATGAGCTAAGAATTTCCTGAAAACTACGAAGATCGCAAGTAATGTAGCAAGGTGAAGAACAAGATCGTAGGCAAGGTCGTGAACCTCGTAACCCAAAAATTTTTGAGCTAAAACTAAATGGCCTTTACTAGAGATTGGCAAAAATTCTGCCAAACCCTGAACAATACCCAGAATAATATCGCCGATGATACCCATGATGTTTCTCCATCTTTAATAAAACTATATATAAGAAGAATAAATCCTTACATATATATAAGAGAAGTAAATAGTACTTTCCATTAGAAAGTACTGCATCAGGCCTAGCGTAAAACATCCTCAGGGCTTGCCTCAGATTGCGTATATTGAATGTCCTTGTTCTTTTTATTTACAAAGTCAGCACATCTCTTGCTCAAACCCACAAGACTTACAGGTTCATTTATTTTCAAAGATGCTCTTTCGCAAGCTTGATCGAGGATTTCCTCTTTTTCTTTCGTGTGCTTTAATCGATAACAAGATTTAGGAATCATTTCAGAGGAAAGTTCAAACCCACAAGCTACTTCAGTTTTTTTAAGCCCATTCATAGAGTTGATCTTTATCTTTAAGCTTTTGACATCTCTGGCAGACAATAGCATCTGCGCGCGATCATCCAGAGTCGAAGCTTTGCCCGCAAAGCTAATTAAAACCAGTATAATTAAATACATCTGTATCCTCTTTTTCTTTTTGGCCGTAATTCCTACGACAATTAAAGTTCTCTTAAAAACAAATTTAAAATCGGCCCCAACAACAAAAGTAAATAAGCTGGGAACATAAATAATAAAAGCGGGATCATCAGCACATAAGGAAGTTTATCCAGCTCCCTTTGAAACTCATCCTTACAAACCTCAATGAACTCTTCTTCCACGGCCTTGATTCTTTCATAAATAGAATGTCCTGCGAGCCCTTGAGAAAGAATCTCCAGAAAGATTTGCGTATGATGATTAGCAAAAAAGCTCTCCGCTTGGTTCTCACCGTCTGATTGATCAAAATGCGTCAGCCATTGTTTGAGTTTGAGATGATGAATAGAATCTTCTAAATCCCCAAATCGGAGGATAGAAACACGCAAAGCTTCTCCTCCCTCGATCGAAACACGTACATGCAAGCACAATTTTAGTAAAAAACTTAAATCTTCCATTGCTTTTTAACTCCTAAATAGAAAAACCCTGCCATCCCAACGGCAAAAAGCGCCATCGACCATAAAATAATTTTCATATTCTCGATAAAACCAAACCTCATGCCGACAAAAATCATCACTCCTACATACATAATGAACAAAAAAGTGATTTGTATGCGCACTTGTCTAACAATTCGGCCGGACCTACGTCGAAAATCATCTTCAATTTTAATTTTTCTGCGAAATGCGCATAGCCGATCCAATGTTTTATGTGGAAAACGCTGCACTGAGCTCAATTCCTCGAAGATTTCGCGCACAAAAGCGTTTGAAGTTTCTATTTTTTGAGAAAAATGTACTACTTCGATTATTTTTTCGATCTTTAAACGACTTGATGAAGGTGTTTTTGTGTTGGAAACCTCTAGTGAATTACGAAAACTGCTCCCTGATCGTACCTGAAGTATCAATCGATCAATGAAATCGACAAAATCTTGACGAAATTTTCTCTCGCGAAAGTGTGCGGTGACAAAAATTGTAACTACTATCGAAAGAATTGCTACAACAACAGCGATCCATGCGAAAAAATATCTATCAAACAACATCGAACAACACAAAAGTGTCAAAAACACGATAATCGTGAGTGAGTTTTTAAGTATTTGATTATCAAAAATGCGATTTCGCTCGTTGAAAATGTAAATTCGAAGTACGAACAACAATCCGAAAATCAAAATTAGCGCGTGAATAATCATGCAAAGGTCCTCTTTTTGATAGAAGATGCAAAAAAAAGACTAAAAAATTAAAATTTACTATTGACGATAAGGGTCACGAGTGTAAACTAAACCTAGATTGAACAACATTGAACTAACAACAATGTTAAAACCACCATAGGGAGGAAAACCATGGCTAAGAAGAAAAAAGCTACTAAGAAAGCTACAAAGAAAAAAGCTACTAAGAAGAAAGCTAAGAAAAAGAAGAAGTAATCTAACGATTACTTTTCGTCTTGAAAGCCTCTAGGGAAACTTAGAGGCTTTTTTTTTACCCTCC
This sequence comes from Bdellovibrionota bacterium, assembly GCA_040386775.1. Taxonomy (NCBI): domain Bacteria; kingdom Pseudomonadati; phylum Bdellovibrionota; species Bdellovibrionota bacterium. The sequence goes on from JAZKEU010000024.1 coordinate 54,687, forward strand.
GCCCGTCCGAGTATCGAATCTTTCCTATGCGCAAGTTTCTACCATGAGAACTGTCTGAAGGCTTTCTGTCAGCGTGGTCTTCGTAAGAATGGACCTACGCCTGAAGTCATTGTTTGTTTATGTCTGAAGATTTGATATCCTTAGCTGATTCCAAAATTCATTCTATTCAGGGTTATTACCCTCTAGAAAAACACAGCATTAGATATTAAGTCGAAGGAGACTATTATGTTACACCGTAGAAAGAAAATTTCGGTTATTGGAGCAGGCTTTGTGGGTTCAACCTGTGCTCACTGGGCGGCGCAAAAAGAATTAGGAGACGTTGTTCTTCTTGATGTGAACGAAGGAGCTGCAAAAGGTAAGGCTCTTGATCTCTATGAATCCTCTCCCGTAGAAGGTTTCGATTCTAAGATTACAGGAACTTCAGATTATAAAGATATCGCAGATTCTGATGTTGTGATTATTACGGCAGGAATTCCAAGAAAGCCAGGAATGTCGAGAGATGACTTACTTGCTACAAACTCAAAAATCATGAAAGAAGTTTGCCAAGGTGTAAGACAATACGCTCCAAACTCAGTGGCGATCATTGTTTCTAATCCACTTGATGCTATGGCTTTTGTTGCAAAAGAAACTTTGGGCTTCCCACGTGAACGTGTTATCGGGATGGCCGGAGTTCTCGATGGCGCAAGATTTAGAACTTTTATTTCTGAAGAATTAAATGTTTCAGTAAAAGACGTTCAAGCTTTCGTACTGGGTGGTCATGGTGACACAATGGTTCCGATGCCAAGACATTGTTCGGTTGGCGGAGTTCCCTTAACAGAGATGTTACCAAAAGAAAGAGTTGATGCTCTTGTGAAGAGAGCTCGCGAAGGTGGAGCAGAAATCGTTGGTCTTCTAAAGACTGGCTCTGCTTACTACGCGCCAAGCGCCTCAGCAGTGCAAATGGCTGAAGCTATTCTCAAAGATCAAAAAAGAATTCTTCCATGCGCGGCTCTACTTGATGGCGAATACGGAGTAAAAGGTTTATTCGTAGGCGTTTTATGTGTATTGGGCGGAAAAGGTATGGAAAAAGTTATTGAAATCAAATTGAACGAAGAAGAAAAGAAAATGCTCGACCACTCAGTTGGAGCAGTTAAAGAACTCGTTGAAGCCCTTAAAAAAATTAGTTAAGCAAAAGATCGGATGATAAATGAACATACATGAATACCAAGCCAAATCTCTTTTAAAAGATTTCGGCGTAAAAATTTTAAAAAGTGGAATTGCAAAGACTGCAGAAGATGCAGTTAAAGTTGCTCAAGGTCTCGGCGGAAGTGTTTGGGTTGTAAAAGCTCAGATTCATGCAGGTGGTAGAGGTAAGGGCGGCGGCGTAAAGGTTGCAAAATCTTTAGACGAAGTTAGAACTCATGCTAAGAACATTATTGGAATGACTTTGGTGACTCCGCAAACGGGTCCCGAAGGAAAACTGGTAAACCAAGTTCTTATCGAACAAGGTTGCGACATTAAAAAAGAATATTACATCGCATGTCTCGTAGACAGAGCGACTAGCCACGTGGCAATGATGGCCTCTTCTGAAGGTGGAATGGACATCGAAGAAGTTGCGCACAACACTCCAGAAAAAATCATCACAGTAACTATTGACCCAGCGGCAGGGTTTCAACCTTTCCACTCTAGAAAATTAGCTTACGCAATCGGCATTCCTCAAGAACTTCACAAGCAAGCTTTCCAATTTATGAAAGGTCTTTACGACTGTTTCGTAGCAAAAGATTCTGCGATGCTTGAGATCAACCCACTTGTTGAGACAAAAGACGGAAATCTTTTAGCTCTCGATGCAAAAACGGGATTTGATTCGAACGCTCTTTACAGACATCCAGAAGTTGTAGAAATGAGAGATCTTTCAGAAGAAAACCCAGAAGAAATCGAAGCCAGCAAATACGATCTTGCCTTCATTAAGTTAGATGGCGAAATCGGATGCTTAGTTAACGGTGCGGGCCTTGCTATGTCGACGATGGACATCATCCAATTGCACGGAGGAAGTCCTGCGAACTTCCTCGATGTGGGCGGTGGCGCTAATAAAGAGAAAGTGACGGCGGCTTTCAAAATTATTCTTAAAGACAAAAACGTAAAAGCAATTCTCGTTAACATCTTCGGTGGAATCATGAAATGTGACATCATCGCTGAAGGCGTGATAGCTGCTTCAAAAGAAGTAGGATTAAAAGTTCCATTGGTTGTAAGACTTGAAGGAACAAACGTGGAACTTGGTAAAAAGATGTTAAAAGAAAGCGGTCTCAACTTGATCACAGCGGATGGATTAACTGATGCTGCGAAAAAAGTTGTCGCAAGCGTGAAAGGGAAATAATCATGGCCATTTTAATCGACGGAAATACAAAAGTAATTTGCCAAGGTTTTACTGGCGCCCAAGGAACTTTCCACTCTCAACAAGCAGTTGAATATGGAACAAAAATGGTTGGCGGAGTAACTCCCGGAAAAGGTGGGACTCAGCATATCGGACTTCCAGTTTTCAACACGGTTCAAGAGGCAAAAGACAAAACAAAATGTAATGCTTCTGTGATCTACGTTCCACCTCCATTTGCAGCGGATGCAATCTTGGAAGCGATCGACGCACAAATTGAACTTATCATCTGTATCACGGAAGGAATTCCTGTTTTAGATATGGTGAAAGTAAAAAAAGCTCTTCTGACTTCTAAATCAAGACTTGTAGGACCAAACTGCCCAGGAGTTATTACTCCGGGACAATGTAAAATCGGGATTATGCCTGGATATATTCATAAGCCAGGAAAAATCGGCGTTCTTTCAAGATCTGGAACTTTAACTTACGAAGCGGTTCATCAATTGTCTGTTCTAGGACTTGGTCAAAGCACTTGCGTAGGTATCGGCGGTGACCCTGTGAATGGAACAAACTTCATTGATGTATTGGAACTTTATAACAAAGATCCAAACACAGAAGCTGTTATTATGATTGGGGAAATCGGCGGATCTGCTGAAGAAGAAGCGGCTGAATACATCAAGCGCGAATTCAAAAAACCAGTGACATGTTTTATCGCAGGTAGTACAGCTCCTAAAGGTAAAAGAATGGGTCACGCTGGTGCAATCATCAGTGGCGGAAAAGGAACTGCTGAGGCGAAGTTTGAAGCACTTCAATCTGCAGGATGTAAGATCGCAAGATCACCTGCTGACCTAGGAACAACATTAAAAGCGTCATTATAAAAGGAGACATTCATGGCATTAGAGAAAACATTTTCAATCATCAAGCCTAACGCGATCAAAAAGAACGCAATCGGCGATATCATTTCAATGTTTGAAGCAAACGGACTAACTGTTGCTGCTGCAAAATTGACCGTATTAACAAAAGGTAAAGCGGAAGAATTCTACGCTGAACACAAAGCTCGTCCATTCTTCGGTGAATTGGTTAGCTTTATGACTTCAGGTCCGGTTCTACTTATGTGTTTATCTGGTGAAAACGCAGTTGCGAAAAACAGAGAAATCATGGGCGCAACTGATCCAAAGAAAGCTACTGTTGGTACAGTGAGAGCAAAATTCGGGGACAACATGGGCGAAAATGCTGTCCACGGCTCTGACTCTCCAACTTCAGCAGAGAGAGAACTCTCTCTCTTCTTCGAAAAAAACGAAATCTGCAATCTTAGTAATTAAACTATTTCTAAATGAATTCTTGAAACTTTACACCGAAGGAGCCACGCCCGGATGGCGTGGGTTTCAAGAATCGTCAACCACGGACGGGCGACAGTCTTTACGGACTTCGCAATCTACATAGCCTTTGGTCCTAACACACCTTATCTAAAAAACCTCACATCCATCAACCGTGTTGTAAGTACCCTCAGCTCTTGATAAAAATATAGAGTGAGAACAAAAACTTTTCTCCTTATTTATATAGGTCTTTTTGCAACAACATTAACTTCGTGCGCGACGTCAGAAAAAGATGAGGGTAAAGCTGCCTTATATCTACAAATTGGAAACGATCTTCTCGCGCAAAATAATTATCCCGAAGCTCTCACCAATCTTCTACAAGCTGAACGGTTTGCCCCCGATAATCCTGTTGTTTTAAATTCTTTAGGAATGCTTTATTTTGCTAGAGAAAAATACACAACAGCTGCAGATTATATTCAGAGATCTTTGAAGGCAGAACCAAGATACACAGATGCCCGTACAAATCTAGGCCGCGTTTACATTGCCCAAGGCAAATATAACAAAGCGATCATAGAAATCAAAACAGCCCTTAAAGATTTAACTTACAATCAGCCAGAAAAAGTACAAACAAACTTAGGTTTAGCATACTTGAGAAAAAATAATTATCTTGCTGCCAAAGAACAACTTCACTCTGCGATCAAGCTAAACAAAGATTATTGTCCTGCCTACAATTACTATGGACAAACTTTGATGAAGCTTAAAGATTACGACTCTGCTGGAGGAGTATTTGATCGTGGCATTAAAGTGTGCCAGAATAACCCTGAAGAGGTACATTTTTTAAGTGGTTTAAGTTATTACCAGATGGGAAGAAAAGAAATGGCCTTAGTTCGCTTGAGAGAAGTTTCAAAACTTTATCCTGCAAGTGAATATGCAGAGAAATCTCGCTCACTGCTTAAAGTGATTGAACAGGATAAGAAATGAAAGAAATTGGAAACCAACTCAAAGAAGCTAGAGAAAAAAAGAAATTATCCATTCACGATGTAGCCATCGCGACTAAAATAAATAACAAGATCATTACTGCCATTGAAAATGGTGACGAAGATACGCTTCCTGCAAAACCTTTCTTAAGAGGGTTTGTGCAAACTTACGCAAGATATTTAGAACTCAATGTTGACGATGTCATGAAGAGGTTTCTTGAAGCTCATGGGTCTACAAAACCAAAGCCCCAAATTACGGAAGACGGAACTTCATCTCAAGTTTCTCATGAAGAAGTTCAAAACAAATTTGAAATGTACAAAAAGATCGCTTACACAGTTGCAGCTATCGTTGCAATTGTATTTATCTACTTTATTCAAAAAGTTGTTAGCAAATATGAGCAAGAATCAAAAATTGCTAAAGAACAAAAAGAAGTCGTTAAATCTCAACTTCCCACCGAAATTGTCGAGACTCCTGCTACCCCAACTACGGAAGGTCCTATAAATGATCCTAACACTGCAGTCACAACACCTGCAGAAGTCAAAACGGACATCAAACCTATCGAAGTAAAACCAGAAGAAACAAAGCCTGAGGAGAAAAAACCAGAACCCAAACTCGTTGAAGCCATAAAACCTCCGCTCTCTCCAACTCCACTTGTAACAGCACCAGCTGCTCCCGTTATTCCACCAAAACCCAGTGCTCCTGCCGTGGTCGCTCCTTTAAATCCGATTGAGATAAAGCCTGCGGAAGTAAAACCCGTGGAAGAGAAAAAAATTGTCGCTGGTAAACCTCAACAGCTTATTATCGAGGCTTTAGATAATGTAGAAATTAGATATTCTAAAGACGGCGAAAGTGAGCGCACAGTAAAGCTCAAGCCCGAACAATTCTTAACAATCAAAGCGGGCACAAAGATCAACCTTAACGTGAGTGATAGCGGAGCTATCAACATCATTCACAACGGGAGAGACAAAGGAGTTCCAGGGAATTTGGGGCAACCTACTAAGATCAGTTATCCGTGAAAAAGTTATTTGTCTTTAGCATTTTTGTACTCGCCTTTCTACTCTATGGAATATTCTTAAGCCTCTATCAGTTTAAAATTGTGGTGCCCGAGATCAATTCCAAAAATCCTCCAGGATATTATGATTACCGTGGTGTCACGAATGTCCACTCTAACGCAAGCACAGGTAGTGCCGGCTATAGCGACGTACTTCAATACGCAAAAAATTCTAAGTTAGATTGGATTATTTTAACAGAAGTAAACCTACCTTCCCGTCCAGAATTTATTGAAGGTTATTTTCAAGATATGCTGGTGCTAACAGGTGGAGAATATTCTTATTTTGATTCTCGTCTCCTTTATTACGGAGCAAGAAATAATGACGAGCCCCCTGCTGGGCAATCTCAGACTCAAGTTTTCTTTGCAGATATTTTATCTCAGAGCCAAAGACCCCAAAATGATTTTATTGTACTCGCCCATCCCTACTACTCGAGATACAATTGGAAAAATGACTATCCGATTGGTCTTAACGGTGTAGAGGTTATCAATCTAAAAAGTGTGTTGGATAAAACTTGGAAAGAAGCAAAAACTAGAACTCTTATGAGTTTAGTACTTTACTCTTTTAATCCCAGCATGGCTTTCTTGAGTATTTATTCAAATCCCGAAGATGAATTGGCACTTTGGGATCAGTTGAACAAAAAACAAAAGATAGTTGGTTTTGCTGGAAACGACACAACCGCCAGAGTTCCAATCTCAGATGAGAAATATTTAAAATTCCCGAGCTATGAAACTTCTTTTGGACTCCTAAGCAATCACGTCCTCTTAAATACTGAACTCACCGGCGATTACAAAAAAGACAAACAAAAAATTTTCAAAGCTCTAAGAGATGGACAGTTCTATATGTCTTTGGATTTTTTGGGCTCACCTAAAGGATTTTATGTAGAAATTCGCGATGGGGAAAAAGATTATCCACTCGGTTCAGAGGTTATTCTCAAAAAAGATTTAAAACTCATTATTGAATTACCGCAGGGAATGAAGGCTCCATTCCAAATCACCATTAAAAAAGATGGAGAAAATTATTCTTCTTCAACGTCTCTCAAAACAGTTCTAAACATTTCAACTCCAGGAGCCTACAGAATTGAAGTGCGCGTAAATCCGAAACTTCCAATCCCTAGAGGAAATAGATGGGTTCCGTGGATTTACACCAACAATATAATTGTAAAAGAAAATTAAAAACTAAGTAGATCTAGCTGTTTGTGAGTTCTCTCAATTTGAGGAAACTTAAGGGGTTTACCGCTCAATTGCATCAACGTTTCAAGTGATGGCATTTGGTTGTTCACCGTCATTCTTTGAATGATGTTATTGAACAAGTGTCCGCAATAAGTAGCATCGTGCTGAGCTCTATGGAAAACTTCTGTATTGATTTTTAAATGCTGAACAATTGTTCCAAGTTTATAATTCATTAAACCTGGAATTGTTTTTCTAGAGAGCGCTAAAGTATCTAAAACAAAACCTTTGGGTGCACGAGATTCATGCTTTTGAATATCCGCCGCCAAGAATTGAAAATCGAAGTTGGCATTATGGGCAACGATGATGTCGTCGGCACAAAAATCTGCAAAAGAATCCAATAGCGCATCTATACCAGGCTTATCTTGAACCATTTCTGGTGTAATTCCTGTGATTCTTTGAACTTCCTCGGGAATAGATCTTTTAGGATTAACTAATGTTGAAAATAAACCCGCAGGTTCTCCATCAATAAATTTAACAGCAGCAATTTCTGTAATTTGATCAACACCCGCAATAAAGCCAGTCGTTTCTAAATCGAAAGAAATAAAGTTCACAAACGCACCCCTAATAAAAAAGACATTAAAATCTATAGTATGTTCTTTCAAGTTTTTTGATCTCAAGTCACATTTTTTCAAAGCTAGGCGTCATATATTTTTGTATAAACAAGCCAAACATGGCATATATTTGCTTATGAGCCAGCAAATAACCATCGTTAACGACGATTTAGACCTCTCTTTTAAGAACGAAGCCTCTATCCTTGAACTCTTACTTAAGCATGACATCAATATTGATCATTCTTGTGGCGGCATGGGAAGCTGTGGAACTTGCCGTATTTTAGTAAAATCTGATCTTAAAGTTTTGCCCGAGAGAAATGAAGTTGAACTAGAGCGTGCCGAGGATTTGCAATTTGAAGCTGACGAGAGACTTGCTTGTCAGCTTTGTCCTTTAAATAATCTAAAGATTGAGATTCCTTAGTTTTGCGGAATGAATTTTACTTTTAATAGTGGTGACATTTTTTGAATGTCATCGATTTCCACCACTGATTTTTTCCATTCATTCTTAGCTACCATTTTCTTTTTCACAGAGCTTGTCTTTCTTTTTTGCTCTTCTTTACTTACGCAAGAAAGAAAATATTGATGGTAAGAAGATTCAGACAAAACCAATTCGCTAGTCTCACCTCTATATCCCACAACCGTTAAAACGGTGTTCGACGTTAGATCACTAAACTTAGTTTTATCAAAAGTTGTTGATAGGCTACATCTTTTTACAGGTGAAAGCTCAATATTGATTTGATTGTCTTTTTCAGTGAAGTGTTTTGCCGAAGTGAATATGAGTTCCGTTCCGCTCGGTACAAAGTTTGAGTGCGGAGAAACCTCTGTTGGATTTGAGTTATTAAGAACTTTCCATTTTGCTTTAGGTTCTTTAATCTGTGTAGTGGTGCAACCCACCAAATATATAGCAACTAGTATAACAAATAGTTTAGACATAAAATCCCCTCTTAATATTTATTATACGTATAGAAATTAAATTTTCCAAGTGATTGGATATCGTCGTCCAGTGCCAAAGGCATGATCGCTCACCTTTAAAATAGGAGCTGCCTGCCACCGTTTAAATTCAGCTCTCATTATTCGGTTAAAAATATCTTTTTCGAAATCGTTCTTAGGAGGTTCACAATTAACTATGAACTTTTCTACTAATTTATCTAGAACAGGGTACGGAGGAAGCGAATCCTGATCCTTTTGATTTTCTCTAAGCTCTGCAGTTGGAGCTCTTGTGATGATTTCTTCAGGAATAATTTGAGAATTCTTGTTGTAATGGTGTGACAAATCATAAACCTGCCCCTTTAGTAGGTCTCCGATTGGGGCAAGACCACCACACATATCTCCATACAGGGTTGAGTAGCCCATGGCATATTCCGATTTATTTCCTGTCGTAAGTAAAAGACTATTTGTTGCATTAGAATAAGCCATCAAAGTCATACCGCGAAGTCGTGACTGGAGATTCTCGTGCATAAGACCAAATTCTTTTACACCCAAACTTACTTCGAACTCATCGATAGCCGTTCTGTAGATGCCATTGATATCAACATTTGTGAACTGGCACTTTAAATTTTGAGCAAGCTGCAAAGCCAAGTCAAAACTCACCTGAGAACTGAATGGACCAGGAAGCGCAATGGTAGTTACACGATTAGGGCCCAAAGCATCACAAGCTAGGCATGCGACAAGAGCCGAATCAATTCCGCCACTCAGCCCTAGGTGAATTTTCTTAAACCCATTCTTATTACAATAATCTTTGATTCCTAAAACTAGGGCATTCCTGAGCTTCACTATTTCGATCTCAGATGGCAGGCGGCTTCCACTTTTTTTGTTTTTGAAATCAATAACGCTGAGATCTTCCTCAAAAAATAAACTTTGCGAAAGGACTTTCCCTTTTCCGTCTACGGAAAAGCTTCCTCCATCAAAAATAATTTCATCTTGGCCGCCCACTTGGTTAACATAAACCATAGGAACTTTGAAGTATGACGCCGTTTTCGCCACAACTTTTTTTCTCTTTTCAGATTTATTGATGGCATAGGGTGATGCAGAAATATTTAATATATAATCGGGTTTTAATTTTTTTAGACCTTCTAGGGGATTCTTGGGATAGCGAGTTCCTATCCAAGCATCTCCCCAACCCCAAATGTCTTCACAAATTGTAACTAAGAATTTTTTGCCTTTGAATTTTAAAATCCCTTTTGAAAGACTGCCTCTTTCAAATTGCCTGACCTCTTCAAAAACATCGTAATTGGGCAAAAGTTCTTTGTGGAATACTTTTTCTTTCTTTCCTCTTTCTAGAAAAACTGCCGAGTTGTGATAGTACTTTCCCTTTTTTCCAGGATTCACCGTTACCGCGCCAAATAGAATCCCAATTCCCGATGGAATATTCTTTTTTAGTTTTGCTATATATTTGATTTGTTCTTGAACAAGTTCTTTTCTTTCAAGAAGATCAGATGGCCAATATCCAAAGAGTGCTAGCTCGGGAAAAAGAACCAAGTCACATTTTTGATCTTTTGCTTTATTAGAATATTCAATTATTTTTTGGTAGTTTTGCTCAAAGTTCGCTATGTGGGTGTTTATTTGGGCTGTTGCGATTCTCATCTGAGTCCTGCTCTACTTTATCTGATCTAAGCTTCTCTATGTAATCTTTTACCGGACGACGCCCCGAAAAGCCATCTCTATATCCATGCCAATATAAAATTTGTTCCTCAGGAAACTTCCAGCAAAAATAGCCATCGCCTGAATCAAAATCCGCGATCCAAAGACCTTTTGTTACTGCTCCAAGCTTTTCCATTTTGACCTGCCACTCTTGAATCAGATCATTAATTTCCACTTCAGTATCCGCAACCATTTTTTCTTGGCCACCGATGTGTTCTAATTTTTGAATGAGTTTATTTACTTTTTCTGAGTATTGCTTTGTGATTCTGTGAACAATAGGAAGAAGTTCGTTGATGCCTGATAAATCAAACACCTTGCGCGGCTTAAGCTCTATGATTTTAGCTAGACCGCCATCTAATTTCTTAGATGGATCCAGCGTTCCCCCGTCAAACATCCCCATGTTCCCCCGTCGAAATTTATTGCTCGTTAACGAACTAGTTTCAACAAAAATATGACATGTTTTTTGACTCCGACGGTTAAAGGGCAAGGTCTAGAATTAATGCAGGAAGACGTCTAAAGTCAGTTTGAGGGTTGCCGGACGGATTAAGTAGAAGTATTTGTTCTTTAGGGAGATCCAGATGAAAATATTTTCTGCTCAAACTAACGAACATAAGGAATTTTCTCTCATAGAATTCAGCTCTGAACTGGTTGCTTTGCCGCTGATTAATGAGCTTGCTAGAGAGGTTAAACTCATAGATATGTTCAGTTTATTGAATGGAAACTTCGTTGTTTTCATTTCCTGTAATAATCTTAAAAAGACCTTTGAGCGCTTAAAATCACATCCCTCTACAATAGGTGGTTATTTTACAAATGACACCAATATGGAATCTCTACAGGCTTTCTATTATCTCAATAAAGCGAGTATTTCTGATACTGTAATTGTTCTTGAGACAGAAAAATTTTATAAGCTTTTTGAAGTCATGGATCAAGCAATCAAGGCAGGAATTCAAGTTTTGGATCTGAAAAACCAACGTTCTTTTACGAAAAATACTCTTTATCTTACGGGCGAACTTTCAAAAACTAAAAATTTTTCAGCAGGATTCGCCCAGGATAAAGATGTGAAATGCATTCTTATAGAAAAGCTTTCAGAAAATTTATTGAATTACATTTAAGAAATACTGGAAGAAATACCGGCTAAGGAAAGAAACAACGATCCGTATTGATCTTGTAAACGGGAGCTTCTTTGTTTTTCTTGGCGTAGTTGAACCAATCCGTAGAACACTTATCTGTTGCACTCATGTATTTTTTTGAATTTTTTGTATCTTTGATTTTATCTAGCTCGTAAGACAACCTTCTGATTTCTACATCAGCTCCTTTGACATAAGGACAAGACTTATTTAAGTACTCAAGAGCTTTGTCATATTTTTTTAGTTCAAACTGGGCTTTGCCCCAACCTAGATAGCATCTTCCAGAGTTTGCATCGGACTTTACACATGCTTTAAATTGCTCGGAAGCTTGCTCCCAGTTTTTGATCGCGCAACTCATTTGACCTGCGTTCCACTGAGTGATCTCTGATTTTTTGAATTGCTTTGCTGCTTTAAATAAAATTTTTCTTGCTTGATCTTCGTTTTCTGTATTCTTGAACGCCAATGCCAAGTTCACATGGTTGTCTGCATTCTTAGGATCTTTCATGATCGCTTTTTGGCAAACTTGTTTTGCGCTATCATGATAATTTTGATCTATTTCGATTTTACAAAATTCATTGAGCCAGTATTTTTTATCTCCAAATTTTTCCATCACCTCAATAATGACAAGCCGAGCATCATAAGAATTCTTTTGATCCAAATAAACTTCAAAGAGTCCCTGGTAAGCTTTTTCATACTTAGGAGCTTTGACAATAGACTCCCTGTAAACTGGAATAGCTTCAACAATTTTACCAATTTTTCTGTAAGCATCTCCCAATCTTGTGTACTGGCCCGGAGTGGCTTTGCCGTCAATCTTGATTAACTCTAGCGCCCTGATTTCTTCCTGTGTGTCACCCGTTGTATTATAGATCCTAGATAAAAGATCCAAAACCTCTATGGCTTGCGGTTTATTTGCCAATTTTAAATTGGCGATGGCTTTATTGTAGTTTTTAATTTTCACGTAGAGTTCAGAGATCGCTATGTAATCTTTTTTAGTTTTTTCTGGTCGCGCTTCTAATGCGGCAATCTGCTCATTGATTCCTACTTTATCTACGGAGGCAATACCTCGCGCACCTTTCTTCTTCGCTATTTTCTTGTTTGATTTTTTACTTTGTGATTTTTGATTCTGCGCCAGTGCTTTTTCAATTTCACTTTGAGTAGAGGATTTTGATTTCTTCTTCATAGCAACTTTGAGTTCAGCTTGGGCCGAGCTTGCAATTGTTATGATTAAAATATAAATCAAAAAATTCTTCATTATCAATCCTGACTCTTACTGTAGTTCATAACCTGACCACCAAAGAATATCACTATGACCAAAATGATTGCTGCAATAATTATGATCTTAAGAAAATCTGGTAATGTTATATTTTCATCCGCTGAGCTTTTCTTTTCTTCTTCTTTAGCTATACTAACAGGAACTCTTTTACCTCTCAATACTTGCTCAGGGTTTTGCTCAACCGTAGCTTTTACCACATCGTCAGATTTTTTTTCTTCATCTTTCAACTGTCCTTGCCCATATATAGGAATGTAAGAAGACCTTCCCTCTCCATCCTCTCCAAATTCTTCGGCTTGTTCAAAATTATTAAAACCACCTTGTCCGCCCGATGCGCCAGCTGCTCCAGAATCTTTGCCTTTTTTATCAGCGGCACTCAATGGTACTTTTTTATTTCTTCCACCAAATCCATCTGTAAAACTATCGCTTCCGCTACCACCTAAGGATCCCGCTCCGGGGCCACCATCTCCGCCAGAAGCACCAGATCCACTCGAACCGCTAGGGTCAGCGTCGTTTTGTGAACTATCTGTATCACTGCTCCCGTTTGGAAATTGATCACTCGGTCCACTCACATCATTGAAAACAACAGGTCTTCCTTCTTTGAAAGTAAAAGGTTCATGAGTTTCATCGCATTCCGTATTCGGAACCTTGTCAGAACCCAGAGTAGGAAGCTCCCCTGTTTCCAACAAACACTGAAAATAATCTCCGAAATAATTTTGCGCAAATCTCTGAGTACCATAAGCAAGGCCCGCAATGATATGCCCAAGCACTACCACGACAATGAAAGTCAGAAGTACATACTCGAGAACCGCTTGTCCTCGATTATTTTTAAAAGTGTTTTTTGCGGATACGCTTATCATCAATGTCTTATCGACAACACAGACAACTTTA
>JAZKEU010000025.1:0-955 GCA_040386775.1 Bdellovibrionota bacterium
ATTTTAGAATACTCAACAAAGATAAACAGGCTGTCTCAACTCTTAAAACCTGATCCCCCAATGTGGAGCTTTTGAGGCCCTTTTCTCTAAAAAGTTCGACCTCTTGATCAGAATATCCGCCCTCACTGCCTACAAAAAGCCAAATATTTTCAGGGTCTTCATCCTTCATGCTCTTTATAGCAGATGAGACAGTCTGTTCCGACTCTCCCTCATATGGAAATAGACCCGCCGAACGAGGATTTTGGTTCATTTTATCTAAAAGCTCTTTAAGGGATAAAACTGTAGCAATTTCCATAAGATCGCCACGCCCTGACTGCTGAGTTGCAGCTTTCACGATACGTTCCCAACGCTCCGATCGATCTGTTAAGCGCTCTGACTTTTTCTCTCGAATAAAGCTATAGTCCGAAACAAAAGGATGAAGTTTATAAGCCCCAAGCTCCACCGCTTTTTCCACAATCGTATCCATAGTTTGAAATTTACTGATCGAAACCGCCAAGTGAATGTAAGGTTTTTCTGGAAGAGTCGCATCGCGGACTTCATGAATTTTGGCTACCGCTGATTTTTTATCGCGCGAGATGATCTCGACGAAGTAGGCTTTACCTTCCGATAAAATTTCAAATTTATTTCCAACATCTTGCCGACAAACATCGCAGATATGATGAAAGGATTCACCACCGATCAGTACTGAGTCACTGTTAAAATATTTTTTCTCGATCCAATATCTTCTCATCTTAAAAGATATCCTACCCACTCACCCTTCTGAATGCGCTCGACGATTTTTAGAGGAGTGTCTTTTAAAAAGCCTTCAATAAAATCTGCATCGTTTTCGATAATGATGCCAGAAAGGATAAAGGACCCGCCTGGGTTTCTTTTCTGCAGAAGTAGTTCTTTGAGCTTTAATAAAACACCATCAATGATGTTTGCAATCACAAGATCAAAGGTCGCGCTCACGTCT
>JAZKEU010000025.1:965-27464 GCA_040386775.1 Bdellovibrionota bacterium
TGCTAAAATAGATTCAGGAGAACTATCAAGAGCATCAAATTTTTCAGGAATCATGTTCAGATCTTTTTCGGTTAAACGCATTTCGACCTTGTTGATCTCGGCGTTTTCTTTGGCCACACGAATGGCTTCAGGATCGTTGTCTGTTCCCATCACATTCATCACGCCCATCTTGTTGGCAACGAAAGCTAAAATTCCAGTTCCTGTTCCAACATCAATGAGAGATTTCACATTGTTTGCCTGAAGATCTTTATAGATTAATTCTGAACAGATCTGCGTTGTCTCGTGCGTTCCCGTTCCGAATGCCATGCCTGGATCGATGTAGATTGCTTCCACATTCTCAGGAGCTTTCTGCCATGAGGGTACAATCCAAAAACGATCGTAGAGTTTGAAAGCGTTGAAACCTTTTTTCCACTCTTCCATCCAGTCTTTGTTTTCTTGAGATTCTGCAAGAACTTCCATTTCCGGATATCTTTGCTTCAGTAAGCCCACCAGATCTTCCGGCAATTCATAAAAATAAGCTTCAATATTGACGTGCGATTTTTCGATTATCTTAGGTTCTGGATAGACTTTTTTATCAAAGTCCAAAGTTTCAGAAACACCCATCGCATCGTGATCAAAGCAAATCTTTGAGATCACTTGTTCAAGATCTTTTCTAACATTCAAAATGGATAATTTAATAAAAGTGGCTGGTTGCTGAGACAAAAAAAGCTCCTATGGTTTTATAGGAGCTTTGTATCACAGGGCCTTATCTAATTAAAGGAACCTGCTCTGTTTCTATAGGATTAATGCTAGATTTTATAGATTCTACATTATTTTTGGATGGTTTTGTAGGGAGCTCTTGAGGAATCGTCGGAACCGCATTCACTGTAGCTGGCATTCTAGATTCTTCTCTCGTTGGCAGCATTGGAGCTACGACCGAAGTGGCTTCGAAACTTACATTTAGACCTTGCGGCCCGTAGTTGCTTGCACTCTTATCGCCTTCTTCAGCAATCTCTGCTGACCCAACATTGATAAGGTCACCCAGCATTACGCCTCTATGCTCTAGAATTGGCGTGGATTTATTTTCTTCCAACTTTTCAACTCGTGCTACGCTAAGATCTTTTGCTACATAAATGATTTTGATTTTTCCGACAGGCAATGCAAGTGCTCGCCCTTGGTTCGTTCCTAGACGATCAATCACGTTCACTCTGCGGTACAACACAAATGTGGTTCCAGGTTTAATCCCCAGATCATTGCCGGCATTCAGATAATAGTCTGAGTAAACCGCTTCGTTATTTGAGAGTTGAAGGTTTTTTCTGATTTCAATAACCTGCACTTCTTTAGCCTTTGAAACGTTTGCAAACATAAAGATTGCTACTATTAATGATAAAATTGCAGTGGCTTGCATGTATTCCCTCCATGGGTTTGCCACTACTCCGAACCAAATCCTAGTTCTGTAATGTACCTTACTGGTACTAGAGGAGTTCCTATAGTACTCATCGGTATCAGAACGAAACATTTAACTAGGCCTTGGTGTAGGAAATTATTACCTGAGGACATCATATGTCCTCGATTTGAGGACAAAGGTCTAGCTTTTATAAGATGAGGTAGTCTATAAAGTCTCCATGAATAAAGACATTATACAAAATAGAGACCACTTCTTAAGGGAGCTTCTTAAGAATGAATTCCAAAGAAGAGCTGAAAAGAATCCGGCATTCTCTTTGCGGGCCCTTTCTAGTAAATTGGATATGGATCAATCCCTACTCACCAAGCTTCTTCAAGGGAAAAGGAAATTCTCCGATGCAAATGCCCAAAAAATTTCAGATTTTTTAGGAGTTTATTTAAATCAAGAAATTGCAAACACGATTGATTCCTCTGCTGACTACCTTCTTATGAAAGAAGACGAATTCTTTATTATATCCGCATGGTATCATTTTGCGATCTTAGAGTTAATAAAGACAAAAAATTTAAAACATAACCCCAAATTTGTAGCTAAGAGATTGAAAATCACTGATCTCGAGGCAGAGAGAGCCTTAGAAAGACTTGAGCGATTAGGCTTTATTGAATTCAAAAAAAATAAATACTGGCTCAGAAAAATATCTAACTCGTGGTTGAATTTATCAGACACCTCAACTGCAAGAAGAACCCTACAAAAGCAAATGCAAGAAAAATCTCTGGAGGCCCTGGAAGATGTTCCTTTTGATAAAAGAGAACATTCTAGCCTGACTGTGGCGGTGGATCCCAAGCTTTTGCCAGAAATTAAAAAGAAGATAACGGAATTCAGAAGATCAATGGACAAATACATAATGGAGAGCGGAAACGAAAAGGAAGTTTACAATCTTAACGTTTCATTTTTTCCACTAACAAAAGATTTAAAAATTAAAGAATAAGAGGAGTATTTATGTTTAAAATTTTATTAGCAATACTGTTGATTACTTCAGCACAAAGCTTCGCTGGACAAGATGGAAATGGGGGATTTGGTCTCGAGTGCAACGGCCAATTGACACTTCTAGATCTTTATGAAGCTAAAACAAGATACAATTACAATTTTGATCTAGGACCAAGCAACTTGAGCGTTGATCAAAAAGTCGAACTCATGCTAAAACGCTGGGAAAGATTTAATGGTCCTCATGCAAAATTTTATCAAGAAAAGTACAAGAAGTTTTGGGAGCGCGCGATTATTCTTAATGGTCAAATCGTGGTGAAACATGATGACGTCATTATAGGCGATAAGCTGAGCTACGCATCCGATATTGGATCCACAATCCTTCCTGATAATTGCAGCCTTGTTGCCCTTGCTAGAAATTTATCTAATCCTGCAAGCCTAGGTAAAGATATTTTCTTGATGGGAAAATATTGGAATAAACTTGATAATGACAATAAAGCAGCCCTCATTGTACATGAAATGATTTATTCAGCTTATATAAAAACCAAACATAGTTTGGGGAATGGATCTGAGCCCGTTAGAAAATTAATAGCCCTGCTCTCTTCTACCGAAGCAGAAACTTTGCCTTTAGATGAGTTAATTTTATTCCAATCAGAAACGTACAATGTTAACAAAAGTACCCGAGGTAAACCGCTATATATTTCATCATCACATGTATTTGATTTTGGAATTAATAATTTTACTACTAACCTACTAGTTCATGATTCTTTGGTATTGAGTGCTGACAAAAAATACGTCGAATCTTTCGTTCTTCCAAATATTGAAAACCCTGAAGTCATGGGATCAGGCACTCTTAATTATAAAGGAAAAAATTATAAATATTTCCTACTTTTAGGAGAAAATTTCTTTATAACAAAAGATCTTCCTCAAAAATTCTTAATAGATAAATTTGAGTTCACAATAGACACAACGAAGTATGCAATTGATTTAGCTATTCTTGAATTATATAAGAATAAACAAGTTCGAAAAATCACATCCTACTATCCTTATACCGGTGCACACAGAGAGATGTATAAAAAAATCTTAAAACATAAAAATGTTGAGTTTATAGAAAATCCTAGTTGGCACGATTTTAGTTTTATAGAATTTTATCCAAATGGTAAATTGAGATGCTTATCTTATACTAGTACAGCCTATAACGCTCAGGATAAGTATTTAGTGAAACTTAAGTTAAACGGAAAATCAGTTCTTGCACGAGAAATTCAGTTCGATCTTGATGGTAAGCCAATTTCGAATCGATGCACTCCAAATAAAAGTATATACATACATAGACCTTCCCTCCCCCGCACCTAGACCTAAGAGCATAATGTATCATCTTATGCTTGTTAAACCCCACACCCTCTCTGAGAATGAAATATACATTCTCAGAGAGGATTTTCTTTATGAAATTTATTATTTTAGGAATTTTATTGATTGCACTCAGTGCCTGTTCGGCTTTCAACAGAAGAGCGGATCAAAACGACAAAACTATCGAAGCTCCCCTCGCCAATGCGGACGCAAAAGATGACGCCCCTTCAATGTCTCCCCCACAAGATGCGCCGACCGATGATTCAAAGCCTCTCACCGACAATATCGCAAGCCCCATGGCTGAAGCGCCTGTTAGCGACCAGCCTGAAAATGAAACTCTCGATGTGACTCTACAAAAAAAATCTTATCTTGATGAAAAGTATCACGAACCTAAATCAGATATTCTTCCTGCAGCACAGAGAACTGAAAGCACTTACTCTGGAACATCTAGCGGCGTTGATCCTGATAAAGCATTGGGATGGCTTAAAAATGGTAATAAAAGGTTCTTAAAGGGATCCTTAAGAGCTGATGGCCAATCTAGAAAAGACATCCAACGTTTAGCAAAGGCAGAAAAACCTCACGCTGTGATCTTTACTACTAGTGATTCCAGAATTTCTCCAGAAATTATCTTTGATGAGAAGTTAGGTGAAATATACGTGATTAGAAATCTCGGCCTGTCTGTTGATACCTCGGTTTTAAATACCGTGGATTATGCTATCGGAGAATTGGGCACAAGACTCATCATCGTATTGGATAGAAGCTACCCAGGAAAACAAATGGATTTTAGTCATGCAGATGAGACTTCCCAAAAACTTTTTGACCAATCTACCATTTTAAAAACGGCACTCGAATCTAAACAGGTTAAGGTTATCTCCGCTATCTACGATATAGAAACCGGAAAAGTTATATTCGGAAAATAGTGGTGTCAAAAAGTCTGGCACTCCCCTTGCTTTATTGTTAATTAATAATGCTTTACCATTAACAAGGGGGACAAAATGACACGTATTTATTCAATTCTATTCACAGCTTTTATGCTTTTCATGGCTACACCAAATGCTGATGCTTTCAGTTGCAAGCAAGGCGGACAGCTCTGTGGCAACAGCGACTCTGCGTGCTGCAGTGGAAATTGCATACAAGTTCCAGGAAACAACAATAACTATTGTGCAGCAGGCCACAGTGGTGGAACAAACAGTTGCTACTACGATTCAGATTGTAGACCTGGATATGATTGTCGATATGGACGTTGCGAGTATGCAGGATTTGGCGGTGGATCAAACAGTTGCTACTACGATTCAGACTGCAGACCTGGATATGATTGCCGATACGGACGCTGCGAGTATGCAGGATTTGGCGGCGGAAACAGCTGTTCACCAAGTGGTGCGTTATGTGGAAATTCCGATAGCGCATGTTGCTCTGGCGATTGCATCCAAGTTGCAGGCAATAACAATAACTATTGCAGATAATCTAGTTTAGCTAGCCAATCTTCCAAACACATATTGTATATACAAGTATATACAATATGTGTTTTACCAACGTAGATACTCCTTTAACATCTTTATAACTTACTATAGATATTCTCATTCTTATTCACTGAAAGATTTTCAGAACATTCTCAAATACTACTTTTAACTAGCCGAGCCTCATATCCTCAACTAACTTCCCCCCTAACAACCTAGGGGTAGATAATGTTTAAAATATTTTTGGCTTTTACTCTCTCTGTATTTTTTGGTCTCAACACTCACGCAAGAACGATCAGCAAATATTACTAATCCTATGGATCTTGAGAACGCTCTAGGAAAAGAAAAATACCAAGCTTTGATACTTCTTTTAGAAGAAGCATCCATAGAAAATTCTAATTTAAACTTCAAATAGTGAAGTGCGGTCGCCAGGTTGGGAGCTTTTAGTAAGAACAAATTTCTATTTAATTTATAGCTATTCCGCCAAAGTACAATCAGCAATAAGAATCTTGCCGCGCTTAATTTTTAAGCCAGACCCAGAAATTTTAGGTAGAAAATCTAAATTACTTTCAGACATATCTTTCCAACTATAATTATTAAATTTATAAAAAGTACGTCCTCCTTTTTCCTTAACTAGAAGTCTTTCGTCGTCATTATTTCGGCTATAGCAAGAATAAATAAGCATTTGATTAGATTCTTTTTCACTAGAGCTGGCTACTGCCGTAGTTTTTGAGTGGGAGTTGCTTGTCGTAAAATCTATTACATATCCTATGCCACTCTCAAAATCACAAGCGCGCACAATCCGCATATTTTTTACTACTTTATTTAGATTTCTAGAAAATTCTAAAAGACAATCTTCTTGATGATATAAATATCCCTCCTGATAATTTGATTCATATGTAAATGAGTACTTGTGACCCTTACCGCCTACAAATGTATTGCATGAATCGTGTACCAATAAATTTGAAACATCTCTTCGAAGGAAATAGCCAAGGTCATTTGAGCACTCATCCTCGTTTGAATATCTTGAGTAAGCAAAACTATTGAGTGAGAAAAATATTATTAGAACTGGAGTTATATACTTTATCATAACATGATACCGTCAGAAAGTTTGTTGGATTAATTTCCAAGGTTATCAAACTCAAACGATCCTTTACTGAACTAATTTAACAGGGCTAGTTGAAATAAAATAGATGTAATGATTCTGACACCAGAGACAATAAACGTCCTACAATAATTAGATTTCTAATTTCGCATAGTTATGTTCTCAAAAATCATTAAAATACTTCAAAAAAATATTTATTTTTGAAGTCGATTGGCTAGATTCAATTTCGACTCAGACTGCAGACCTGGATATGATTGCCGATATGGACGCTGCGGGTATGCAGGATTTGGCGGCGGAAACAGCTGTTCACCAATTGGTGCATTATGTGGTAATTCCGATAGCGCATGCTGCTCAGGCGATTGCATCCAAGTTCCAGGCAATAACAATAATTAGAGGTACCGTAGATCTCGATATCGTAATCTCAATTAATTTAGACAATTTAAAAAGAGCAGAGAAAACTCTTAAAGAATTAAACCTAACAAGTCGTATCCCCGTTACCGCCGAAGACATCTTTAAATTCAGATAAGAATATATTGAAAAGAGAAATCTCATAGCATGGTCTTTTGTAAACTATAAAAATCCTTCTCAGGTCGTAGATATCATAATTACATTCGATCTTAAAAAATTGAAACTTCAAAAAATATCTATTCATGGTGTAAAAGTCCCAGTCCTCTCAATACACTCATTGATTGAAATGAAAAAAGCGGCAGGAAGACCTCAGGATCTAGAAGATATAAAAGCATTAGAGGCCATAGATGAAAAAAGCTAAACAAATACATAAAAAGCAGAAAAAACTCACTCCAAATCAAGTTGTCGAGTTCTTAGATAACTTTCAAAGTGTCATCTACGGGAAAGATAAAAAGACAAAACTGATAAGTTTGAGAGTTCCGGAGAACATACTGGAAAGCTTTAAGACTTTAACTCACGGGAAAAATCAAAAATACCAATCTATAATTGTTCAACTTATGAGAGATTGGGTCAAAAACAATAGATAACGCGCCATAGACGATGCTAATTTAACGTCTTTATAGTTTGTTTATAGATAGTTTCATTTTTATTCACTGAAAGATTTTCAGAACATTCTCAAATACTACTTTTAACTAGCCGAGCCTTACATCATCAACTAATTTCCCCCTAACAACCTCGAGGTGGATAATGTTTAAAATATTTTTGGTTTTTACTCTCTCTGTATTTTTTGGTCTCAACACTCACGCAAGCAAGAATTGCACATCAAGCACAGTAATTATAAATGGAAAAATAATAAATACCGAAAGCACTCTTCATGACTCTATGTCCGAGCAACTTTGCTTTCCTGCATACTACGGTAAAAATTTAGATGCGTTATATGATATGTTAGTTTCTATTAGCCAACCCATTTTTATCAATCTCACTAATTCAACGGATCTTTACAACTCCCTTGGAGAAGAAAAATATCAAGCTTTGCTACTTCTTTTAGAGGAAGCTGCTATAAAAAATCCTAATTTATCAGTGGAAGTTAGGATACTGAACTAGAGTTCTGCCAAAGAAAGCGCTTGCGGAACAGACTTCTCTGTTGCGTTGGTCTCTCTGAACTTTTGATTTGGCATTTGTACCAAACGTTGTTGTAGAGAAGTGAAAATCGGCTCGCGGATCGCCAAGTTATTATCCTGAAGCACACACTGTCTTGAAACTCTTGAACTGATATGAATTACGATGGGAGCTTTTAAGTTTGCCGTCATCAATTTTGCATCGTCTGGAATCGTGATGATTGAGAAGGATCTTACTTTTTCTTGAGCTTTTAATCCCATAGCCTCTAGGTCGTTCTTCGCAAGCGTTAGCTTGTAATTCGGAACAAAGAATTCCGGTTCTAAAACTGGAAATGCGATGGCTGGAGTTTCCGTAGACTGAAGCCACACAAAGATTTCATCCTGTGGATCTTCTAATAATACAAAATGTCTAAGCTCGCTAAAACCTAGAAGACCTTCTGGAAAAAACAGAACGTCAGTCTCTTGTATTTCAATTTGTCCAAAACGAGACGTTTGAACAGTCATTGCAAATCCCCCCTGCATCCTAAATAGGATGCCCCTCATTTATAGACACCACAAGACAAAAATAGGGCAAAACTAAATTTTTTTAGAATAAATTATGATTTGAGAAGCTTTGCGACACGACGCGCGTTATCTGATGGCGTATCTACCGACTGCTTATTTTGATCCTGAATGGCTAGATAGACTTCTTCTCTATGAATTTTCGTATCCTTAGGCGCCTGGATGCCTAAACGGACTTGTTTACCTTTGATCTGAACGACAGTGATCTTGATATTATCATCAATCGCGATACTTTCACCTAATTTACGAGTGAGAACCAGCATGGCTTACTCCCTAACATCCTGTTAAATATATACTCATCTGCCTCATCGGCAAAAATATTTCAGGTGTTTAGCTATAATTACTATCTAAGAAAGTCAAGAAGACTTGGTTGCAGGATTTTGGCCGAGGTAGCCATAGTTGCTTTTAAGGTATTTTCATTTTGGCTTAAATTACTAAAAATTTCGAAAGAATCTACATCTTCAATGTTCGATTGCTTAGACTTTTCGTCGACACTTGCTTTCTGTAATGAATCTATTGTGTTCTGAAGATTCATTACACGCGAACCCACCTTAGCTCTAGCATGTACGATCTGATCCATCGCCACATCAATTTTGTCTAACGAGTCCTGAATGGCTGCCTTATCATTCGACACCATCCCGGTTTCAAGATTTGCGAGAACCTTAAAAATATTTTCACCTTCCATGAAAACACTCATTTCTCCAAAATCGCTCTCTTTAGAAGAGGTCGGAGAAGAAGCCGAAGAAGAGGCAGACTTCACACTTGCCAAATCACGAATTGAGCCTTCTTCCTTTTGCCCTTCTTCGCCTTTTTGTCTCATCTCTTGCATCTGAGTTTCGCTCAACTCACCAGGACCCGCAGGAACCGAATTCAATACTCCACTCGTCTTAGCATCCCGACCCAAGAAAACAACGTCACCAGGAAGATTCATCGCAACGTAGGCACCCTTATTGATTTCGATCATGATCTCGCCACGGTCACCTTTGTACGCACCATCGTTTTTAAATGGATTGTCCGTAGTTCCGTAGCCACCAAAAATAAATCTATTTCCCAATTTTCTGTTCGCAACTTGAAGTGACTGATTATAAAGCTGACGAATCTCCGTCGCTACGGCCTTTCTCGTGATATCACTCGAACTCGGATCGTTGGATTGTGATAACGCGAGTTCTTTTGCTCTGATCAAACCATTCGTTACTTCTTCCAGAGATTGATCGGTAAAGTTTAAGAATGTTTGTGCAAAATCTAAATTCTTTAAATACTGATCGATACCTTTGGCGTCAGTTCTTGAACTCAATAGTTTTGTAGTCCCAACCGGATCATCCGAAGGCTTATTGATTCTCTTTTGAGAGGCAGCCTGAGTCTGAAGTTCAGACATCTCAGAGCGGTTCTTCTCTAGAGCAATCTTGGTCTTAGCATAATTCATCGAATCAGAGACTCTCACTTAAAACCTTACCTCTTCAAGTTAATAACTGTGTCGAGCATCTCATCTGCGGTCTTAATCAACTTCGCCGATGCATCGAACGCTTTTTGGTACTCAATCATTTTTACTGTTTCTTCATCAATACTCACGCCACTGATACTTTCTCTGATATTTTTCAATTGAGAAAGTGATTCTGCTTGGTGTTCGAATAATGATCTCGATTTTTTTGTTACGACCGATAATTCTCCAACTAATCCATTATAGAAATCATCGAGCGTGTCTTCACCATTAAGTAATGGTTTATATTGTAACGATGAGATCACGTTAGCTACGCGGTTATCTGCCGGGGCATCTGGCATTAAACCAGCTGCGATAAAGCTCACATCTCTTGAAATTGTATCACTGATATCAATGCGCGAAGCTGTTCCTTTTTCTGGTCCATTCAAATCAAAGAATTGTCCAGCGGGACGACTTTTTTGGTCATAACCCATTTGGTGAACTTCGTTGATACTTTCAGCCATTGAGTAAGCGAGTTTATCCACTTTGCTCATGATATCGTTAATCACTTTATCACGCACTTCGAGCATACCGCCGAGCTTACCGCCATTGATCTGAGTCGTGACATTGTATTTTGTCGAACGCTCATTGGCTTGGAAGGAAATATCGTTATTCCCTTCTCTCTTTAAACCTTTTTCAGGAGTGCTTTCACTACTTAGTTTTGCAGCATCGTAACCACTCACAAGAACAATTGTGCTCCCGGCCGTCACGTTCACTTTTCCGTTTTCTACTTCTGCGTACTTGATATTAATTTTTTCGCCGAGTTCTTTTAAGATATGATCACGACGATCTCTGTGATCATTCGCCACTGAACCTGTGATCTCGATGCTTTCAACTTTTTGGTTGAGATCGGCGATCTCTTCAGCCATACGATTCACTTCGTTGATTTCACCAACAATTTCATTATCCACTTCATCTTGGATTTTTTTCATTTGCGAATCAATACGTTTGAAATCTTGAGTCATATTCCAAGCCGTTTCTTTCACTTGAGTACGGATTGGCAAACTCTCTGGATAGTTTGATAATTCTCTGAACGCATTAAAGAACTCACCCATAAAATGATTGAGGCCTTTATTGATCTGTTCATTAAAGATATTTTCTACGCGATTAAGATAAGCCATCTTACCTTCGCCGAATCCCATCTTCATTTGTTCGAATTGAATTTGTTTTTCTAAATGAGGATTGTTAGTTCTTGTAACGGCAGTTGTCTTTGCACCAGTTCCGATTTGAACTTTGCCTAATCCTGTTGGTGCTGTTGATTGGATTTCAAGACGTTGACGTGTGTAACCTTCAGTATTTTTGTTAGCAATGTTATGAGAAACGGTTTGAAGCCCCGTTTGAGCATTCATCATTGAACGTTGTGCAATGTTCATTACCGATGAAACTTTAGACATCCTGTCTTCCTCTATAACTTACTCCAGAAATCCTTTTCTAGAGTATTCGCTTAAATCTTTCTGATCTAAACTTCTTTACTTACAAATCTACCCGGAGCCACTGGCCCCTCGCTCACTTGTCCTTCACTCTTATAAGTATTCTTGTCTTGTAGAGAGTGTTTTAGGTTTTCAAGTGCGCCTTTGATATTTGTCAAAGCCGATTGAACCAATACTTCGTTCTTCGCGTTGTTCTCTCTTGTTCTCTTAATGAGTAACTCAAGAGTTGCGTGGATTGTTCTTAATTTATCGCCTTGAACCATTTCTAATTTAGCAGCAATTTGAAGAAGCGTGATCGGCTCGTTCCCAGCAATCATTCCCAGAGTCATTGTCATTTCTCTTGCTCTCTTCTCACGAATTCTTTCGAGAGATTTAAGCTTTGTGATCATCGCGTCTTTTGATTTGTTGTTTTCAATGAGTGCATCAAGTTTTGATTCCACAAGTATATTGAACTCGTGACGAACAAGATCAAGAAAGTGTCTATACACCGTGATCTCTTCTTCAAGAACCTGAACTAAATTGTTATAGCACTCTAAAATTTTCATCTAGATTACGGTTCCTCTTGGAATGAACTCGTTAAGCTGTCTTCGATCATTTTGTCGGCAACTTTTTTAGAGTCAACTTTGTATAAACCTTTATCAATTAGCTCTTGGAATTTTTTTACTTTTGCTTCATCCACATCTGGAGATGAAGTTGCAAGTTGCTTAATTTTTTTCATCTCTTGTGCTCTTGGAGATAAATCCACTTTTGCGGACGCATCTCTTTGCTCTTGCGAAGTAACTTCTTTATTTTTTTCCGCTTTCGAATTTTTTCCGACTTCCGAAGTTTGAGCTGTGTTCAAACCTTGAATAGTTTTATCTTGAAGAACTTTATTTACGTCAGCGTTGTTAACCTTTGGATTAACCTTCATGAGACCTCCAAGCAACTGATCTTAGTGACCTTTTGCTATCTTTAAATTGTAGCATATTGAGACAAATTTATGCAAACATTCCTCACCCTAAACAAATCACGACAAAGGTCTACTAGACTTTTTTGCCCTCGAGCTTCCATAGGAACTCATTAGATTCAGGGCTGACAGTTCCTATGTGCTCACCTGGACCAAAGTTATTTTTTGTTAAGTTCAAAGAACCATTAAATACAAATGTCGATTTCATATCATTTGGATGCTTAAGAAATAGCGCTTTTTGACCATTTTCTAAAGTATTACTGCCTATTATTTCACCTTCGAATGGTGAAGTGATTTGCATAGGTTCAAAATTATTTTGAGGTTTGAATTTTAAAAGCATGACCTCATGACCAGAGCCTGTTTGACCTTCGGACTTGTTTTCGATTTCGAAAGTTTTTCCGCTGTTCATTGGCATCGGACCCATCGGCTTGATTTGTTTTTGCTGCGGACCAAATCTTTCAATGATCTGATCATAGATCATATCACCCAATCCTACGCCGCCAACGTTTGACCATTGCTCAACATAGTTATCATACATTTGATCTTTGTAGATTCTTTCGCCCATGGATTCGTTGACAAGCTCGCTCTTAGGAACTGCCTGTCTCATGGCATCGACCATTTGCTTTAAGAAAACTTGTTCATACATTTTCGCAGCTTCAAGAACTTTCGGATCACGCTTGTCAATGATCGCCGACTGCTGCTGTTCAGGAGATTGTGCTGATGGAGAAATTCCTTTTAACATTTTCGACTCTATTCATGTTAAAGGAAATGGGAAAAAAAGCGGGGTGGTTCGTTAGAGTGCGTACATCCTGTACTTTTCAAATCAACATCCGTGTCGACTCGTAGACTTTTCTTGTTTCCTGCTTAAGGGAAAGAATGTCATCCTTCCATGGCTCTGACCTCTAACTCCCCTACCCCAGAAGCCACATCCATGTGACTCCTATAACCCATATCCTATTTTAAATTACAAAAACTCGAATACCCTAATTAATAATTAAAAATTCTATAAAACTTCCAGATCCCCGTGCAAAGCTCCAGCTGCTTTGATGTTTTGAAGAATCGTGATCAGGTCTTTAGGAGAGATTCCTAGACCATTCAATGCATTCACTATGTCTCCTACACTCGCTTCGCCACCGAAAACTGCTGTGTTAGCAACTTTAGCAGCATTCGCTCCTTTGCCTTTTTCATCACCGATTTGTACAGAAATATTTCCGTGCGCGATTGCGATCTTAGAAATCTTCACCATTTCCCCAATGACAACTGTACCCGTTTTTTCGTTGATAACAACTTTTGCCCTCGCATCTGGATTCACATCAAGGCTTTCAATTGCTGCCATAAATTCCACAGCGTTCCCGTCGTAGTTTGGTGGAACAACTAAATCAATCGTTGCGCTGTCTTTTGCAACCGCGTACTTGCCACCCGTGTCTCTATTGATCACATGAGAAACTCTTGCCGCCGTTGTAAAATCTGGATTGTGCAAAGTCAGTCTCAACATTTTTCTTCCTGCAAATTCCATATCTAAATCTTTTTCGATGATCGCACCACTCGGAACACTCCCTACAGTCGTGTGAGCCTTGCCACCGTTTCCTGCCGAACCAATGATTAATGCACCTTGGGCAACGGCATACACTTCTTTATTCGCCGCTCTCAGTGGAGTTTGAATCAAAGTCCCTCCAGATAAACTTGAAGCATCGCCAATCGCATGAACGGTAACATCTAATTTATTTCCAGATCTTGCAAAAGCTGGAAGACTGGCCGTGATCATAACAGCAGCAACATTTTTGCTAGTGACTTGTTTCTCATCAAGTTTCACACCAACGATATCCAGCATTCTTGCCATACTCTTACTTGTGAACTCCGCGGCACCGTCGCCAGTTCCTGCCAAACCCACAACTAAACCATAACCAATCAATTGGTTTTCTCTCACACCTCTAATATTAGAGATATCTTTTAATCTTGCCGCCTGAGCATCCTCTCCGAATACTCCATGTAGCATCAAGAGGGCAATGACTACGATGAGGAAGTGATAATTTGTGCATATAAATTTTTTGAACCCAAATTTTTTCATGAGAAGAAGTACTCCCTAAATTGTAATAAAATTGCCATCGCTATAACGGTTGCTTGAATTGTAAAAAATTGGATCGCTGCTACGTTCATAGTGATTTCCCTTTGTTGTATCTCACGATATCGAATTTCGAATCTAACATTTTAGAAGAGTTCACATTATCATCCGCAACGTCTTGAGGTTTTACTAAACCTGTCACGATGGCCTTGTATTCTTTGGAGCCAATCATAAAATTTTGCGAACCCTTTACTCGGTAATTTCCATCAGGCAGACGCTCTACAATTCTTGTAGGAATTGTTTTTACATCGAAGTTTCCGCCGGCTCCCGCCAATTCTTCATCTTTTGTTTTTTCCGCTCCGCCGGCTGCAGCCGCAGCGTCTGGCTTCGCTGCTGGGTCTGCGGGTTTTGCAGCAGGATCAGTTGCCGCTGCATCTGCACCATCTGGTTTTGCAGCCGCTGGATCAGTAGAAGCTACTCCTCTTTGTTTCTTTTCAATTCTATTTGTTAATTCCTTAATCACTTGGGCTTTTGTAGAAAGTTGCTTTTCAGGTTGTCCATCAAGCACCACATTCAAAATATCTCCCGGAAGGCGAACTATATTTTGCGCAAATAAGTATGAATCCTGTCCTTCGTTCACCCAAAGAGATCCTGCATTGTCCGCGAATAACTCTTGGTCCTCGAATTGTTTCTTTGTCATTCTTTTATATTGTCTCTCACCATCGACTGGAAGATTATTTGTATCCGAGAACTTAACGGCATCGTCCTTAGGTTTTGCAACCACAGGTTTTTCTTCGCCTTCATTTAAAAAAGCTTTCCACTTTTTACCAAAGCTGGAGCAACCCGTGATCATCATCAAAGTGATTATCAAAATCTGTACCGTTATGATTCTTTGAAAAAACTTAGCCATTATTTAACCTCAACCATGCCATCATTGTTAATTACTCCAACAATGATTTTCTTTGTTGCCGGATTTAAAATCTTCACTGTATCCCCAATATAACCACTGTCTTGAGCAATTCCTGTTAAATGAATTCTCCATCCTTGGTTCTGAACTGTAACTTGGACAGGAGCTCCTCTTGTAAGTGCCATTTTCCTTTTGAGATTTCTGGTCCAGAGGATTTGGTTAGTTGATACACTTCCCGCAATTTCTGATCCGTAGAGTTCTTCCGCAGAGGGAATAATATCTCGGTTGAAGGTGATGTCTCTCTTTTCAAAGGAAACATCGTCTCTCTGGATTCTCTCACCGTATTGAAGATTTCTTTTAACAATTGGCACCTCTTTTAAAATTCTTAAATTTCCTTGTACAAATATTTTTCTCAAAAAATTATTATCTTTATATAAGTCGATAGAAATATTGAAGCTCCCTCTCGGGATGATTTGTGTATTTGAAACTGACCATGTAATCGATGGCCCAAGCTTTCCCGGATCTTGAAGTCTCAGTGAACTCACTTCCACATCGCACGGCGCACATGTACTTTGAACCCAAGAGATCATTCTTGATTTAACTTCTGTCGGCGTAAGACTTGTGCCTTTTCTAGAAACTTTTATTTCAGCAGGAATTTTTAAAGTGATCAGCGAGAGGTCGGATCGAAGATTGTATCTAATGATTTCCGATATTGCATAACTAGAAAAACTTCTAATTTCGCCTTCTTTCGGAGTATTACCAATAACTATAGTATTGAGCTTTGTTTGAAGCTCGGGAGATATGTTTTCAGTCTTAGTGATGTCGTTTAAAAAAATTTGTTCATTCTCAACATAAACTTGAGAAAGCACATCCATCCTTGCCTTTGCAGCAAATGCATTGAGCCCGAAGATCAGGATCAAGATAATAATAATTTTTCTACCAAATCTATCTATAAACAAAATGATTACCTCAAGTTATTCAATGATTGGAGCATTTGATCCGCAGCTTGAATTGCTTTTGAGTTCATCTCATAGCTTCTTTGTGCAGAAATCATGTTCACCATTTCTTCAACAATGTTAACATTGCTCGATTCAATTTGACCTTGTGCCAAATTACCTAAACCCGCCGTACCAGGTGCCCCTTGTGTTGGTTGCCCGCTCGCTGGCGTTGGCGAATATAGGTTTTTACCTAAAGATTTTAAACCTGCTGGATTGATAAAGTTCACAAGCTCAATCGTACCGATAGTTTGTGGCTCCTGGCTTCCAGAAACCGTGATTTGAACTTGTCCGTTAGGATCGATCTGAATTCCATTTGTAGAAGGGGGAATAGTAATTTCAGGAATCAAAGGCCTTCCATTTCTATCTACGATTCTACCGTTTGGATCTTTTTGGAAAGCACCGTCTCTCGTGTATGAAATTTGTCCGTCTTCACCCTGAATTGGGAAAAAGCCCGGTCCTTCGATCATGATATCGAGTGGTTTATTTGTCATTTTAGCGCTACCGATATCGAAATCTTTTTGTGTAGCGGCAGTCTTTACTCCAAGACCTGTTTGTACACCACTTGGTGAAACAGCATTCAGCCCTGTCGCGGCTCCTGGATCTTTAATGTTTTGATAGAGTAGATCTTCAAATTCAGCTCTAGATTTTTTGAATCCATGCGTGTTCACGTTAGCAATATTGTTGGATATCGTATCCATGTTATTTTGCTGCGCTTGCATGCCTGTAGCTGCTGTATTTAATGACTTAAACATCTCTGGTCTCCTTGTCCAGCCTACCGGCTGGCACTACTCACTACCTTAATTGCGGTACTGAATTCACTAATTTCTCATCCATTTCGTCGAATGCTTTCATTGCTTTCTGTGTATTCTCGAATGCTCTTGTCGTAGAGATCATATCTGTCATCTCTTTCACGATATTCACATTGCTACCTTCAAGTGCACCTTGATGAACCTTCACATTAGGATTTCTAATGATTGCGGGGTTCATATTTTCTTTTAATCCATATAAAGAGCCGCCACCTTTTCTCAAAGCTTGTGCAGGCTCCACTCCCACGATCGAAAGTTTTCCAATGTTTTGATTATTCTGAAAAATAGTTCCATCAGCCGTGATGTTTACACTTCCACCAGCGGTTAAACTCACTTGTCCGCCACCTTCTAAAAGTACGGGATGACCTTCCTTGGTCACCAGAGTCCCTTGATTATTGATCGAGAGAGATCCGTTTCGCGTCATGCGAGTACCCAAATTCGTTTGAACTTCTAGAAATCCATTTCCTTCGATTGCGATATCCAATGCTCCACCTGTAGGCTTGATTGGACCTTGAGAAAAATCCGTAAATGTTCCTGCTGTATCGACGAAAGACTTGTCGCCACCCGCAAGATCATAAAAACTTTCAATACTTGCTGTTACACGAGGAACGGTGTTTGCGTCCGGAGCTTTTTCATAAGCCGTGAGATATTCTTGAAAAACCTGTTGGTCTTTTTTGAAACCAGTCGTACCCACGTTAGCAAGATTATTGGCAATGGTTTCCATTTTCTGGTTTTGCGCCATCGCTCCGGATAATGCTGTGTAAATACCTTTTGTGCTCATGGTTCCCCTGCTAGCCTAGGACTCGCCAAAGCGAGTGCTGTAAACAAGTAGAGCAAGTCATATGCCACACAGGACTTTAGAATAAGTAAAAATTTTTGAAGCCCTCAGATCGAAATTACTTTGTTTATATTTAGATTTTCACACAACCTAGATGAACATCTAGAGTCAATATTTTGTCATTTCGTCAAAAGGATGGGTCAGTTTATTTTTTGAGCATCCTCTCTTAAAGTCTATAAGAAAAATGTAACTATCGACCTTTTGATGATTGAACAACATAATAGAAAAATGCGGTTACTAACGTTTTTGATTTTTATTCTCACATCTCAACTTAGTCTTACAACTGCTTATGCAGCTGTGAATAAGCCTGCCACAAGTCAAAATGCATTCATTTATACAAAACCAAATCTTAAAAAAATTGCCAATACACCAATTAAACCATCGGCTTCTCTCTCCGGCGATTCATTGGTTTTCGATTTGCCCATCACATATAACGACAAAGTAAAATACTGGATTAACTACTTTCAAACTATAGGTAAAAAAAGCTTTTCAACTTGGTTAGAAAGATCTCAGAGATATGTGCCAAAAATCCAAGGCATCTTTAAAGAAAAAGGATTGCCCTCTGACCTTGCGTATCTTGCCATGATTGAAAGTGGTTTTTCTCCGTTCGCCAATTCCGCAGCTCAGGCTGTGGGTTATTGGCAGTTCATTGCGCCAACAGCAGAACGCTATGGCTTAAAGGTCAGCTGGTGGTTGGACGAAAGACGCGACATACACAAGAGCACCTACGCCGCTGCAAAATATTTGACGGACATGAACAAGGTATTCAACAATTGGTATTTGTCTGCTGCTGGATACAACACTGGCGAAGCAAGAATTCAACGACTAATTAAGCGTCATAACTCAAAAAGCTTTTGGGATATTTCAGAATCTCTAGTTCAAGAAACAAAAGACTATGTTCCAAAATTAATCGCTGCCATCTTAATTGCAAAAGCTCCAAGCCTTTATGGATTTAGAGATTTAAAGTATAAAGACCCAATCCAATACGAATATTTTTGGGCACCAGGCGGAACTTCCATTCGAGAGCTAGCAAAAAATTTAAAATATTCTGAGAAAGAATTAAAGTACATGAACCCAGAATTGATCAAAGGCTTTATTCCAGATCAAGTCACCGGCCACAAAATCCGCATCCCCAAAGGCTCTCTCGCAAAAGTGGCTGCCTACTTCAAAAACCGCTATCAATAACGCACAAGCGACACAAAAAGGTGGGGACTACCTTTTGGTAGCAATACTGCATCAAAAATATTATTATTCTTTCTATGGCACTCATCGTTCAAAAGTACGGCGGAAATCTTTTATCGACTCCTGAAAAAGTCTTGGCCGTCGCTAATAAAATTAAAAAATTAATAGATGAAGGTGATCAAGTTGTTGCCGTGGTGAGCGCCATGGGAAAAACCACCGATGAATTGATCGACCTTGCATATAAAGTTTCTGCAAAACCCATTCGACGAGAATTGGATATGCTACTCAGCGTGGGCGAAAGAATTTCGATGTCACTTTTATCAATGGCATTGAACGATCTTAAGGTGCCTGCAAAAAGTTTTACCGGCAGCCAATCTGGAATTCTGACAGAGAGCGATCACACTCAAGCTAGAATCTATGACGTAAAGCCCATTCGCATCGAAGCCGAACTTGCAAAAAAGAGCATGATCATCATCGCGGGCTTTCAAGGCGTCTCGCACATGGAAAAAGAGATTACAACTCTCGGGCGTGGTGGAACAGATACTACTGCTGTGGCAATGAGCTATTCCCTAAAAGCAGATCGTTGCGAGATTATCAAAGAGGTGGGTGGAATTTATTCCGCAGACCCCGCACAAATTTCAAAAGCAAAACGTTACGAAGAATTAAATTACGATGTTGCCTTAGAAGCCACTTACTGGGGCGCAAAGATCTTGCACTTCCGCGCGGTGGAACTGGCGAAGAAATTGAATATTCCCATCCAAATAAAACATATCGATGACCCCAAGATCACAACAACCATCCGTGGAGATGTTAAAATGCTAGAGTCCCAAAAAATAATAACAATTTCATCCGTAAAAAATATCGCTGTATGCGAATTTTCAAGCGATCTCAAAAAAACGCTGAGTGAAGTCGGAGAATTCTTAAAAAAGAACACCCTACCTTGGCCACAGATCTTAGCCACAGAATCCACAGAAAATTCCACAAAATTATTTATCTCTTCAAGCGATGAATCTCTGAAAGTTGTAATTGGCGCCATCAAAGAATCGAAGTCATACAAAAACTGCGACGACCAACACTCAACCGTAACTGCAACTTGTTTTGGAAGCACAAACACAGATTTAAGTTTAAAAATTCTAGAGCAATTAGAAAAAAAGAATGTCCACGCAGAAAAAATATTTTACACCCCACAAAGTATCTCTGTATTGGTAAAATCAAAAGACAGAGACACCGCAATCAGTGCTCTCCACGAATTAGTTTAATTAAGAAAAATACAGTTCTGGATTGTCTGTAGTTCTTAAAAAATAATCAGCGATTAGATAATTTTTTTCTTCTTGCGTAAGATTTCCGTGATGACCGAGTTTTTTCATACGGTCTTGGTAGATATGATAAAAACTCACCGCCGCCGCCACAGAAATATTAAAGCTCTCCGCAAATCCCTGCATAGGAATAATGCATCGGACATCGGACATTTCTAAAATTTCTTTTGATACACCGTCTTTCTCATTCCCAAGTATCAATGCTGTTTTTTTACTGAAATCTACTGAGCTGATTGGAACCGCCGTATCATCCAAATGAGTTGAAACGATTTGATATCCGCGCGCTTTCAAATCTTTAGCGCAAGCCAAAGATTCTTTCCAGCGAATTACATTTAACCATTTGTCTGTGCCCTTAGATGTACGTTGTGAGATTTTATATTTAGGTTGATTCTCAACGAAATGAACTTCCTGCAATCCAAAGGCCTCTGCAGATCTTAAAACCGCGCTCACATTTCCCAGGTCATGAATTCCGTCCATCACAGGAATGATATCGTAAGTGCGTTTATCAACGACCTCACGTATACGTTCTTTTCTCTCAGGTGTGAGAAGTGACCCCATCTTTTCAATGATCTGTTCAGAGGTATATTCGTTACCTTTAATTTCAAAAGTTTTTCCGTTGAGCTTTACAGTTTTTCCAGATGGTTTCATGAACTATTTTTTCCTGAGTGTTTTAAAATCTTTCGATTCTCCTTTTAACTCAAGATAGTCAAAGAATTCAACCCTGTTTCGACCTTTTTTCTTGGCTTCGTACAAATACTCGTCAGCCTTGCGTACAAGATCCCTCGCATCGAGTTCCACGTCCGGGTGAGTGATAGCGACCCCTAAGCTGGCTGTTAATTTTATAGAATCATTCCCCGATTTAAAAAGTGTCTGTGTAATTTTCTCTCTTAGGCGATCTGCAAAAAGTATCGCTCCCTCATGGGAAGTTTCGGTAATGGCCACTAAAAATTCATCCCCACCATATCTGGCCGCGAAATCCACCTTACGAATATTCGCTCTGATGATCCTCCCCACTTCCGAAAGAACATAGCTCCCAAAAAGATGATCATGCTGATCGTTCACACTTTTGAAGTGATCCATGTCCATCATCACAATGGCCAGAACTTTTTTAAAGCGTTGCGATCTTACGATTTCATTTTCCAATCTTTGATAAATAGATCGCATATTAAAAAGACCCGTGAGGTCATCGATCTCTACAAGTTCTTTTAGTTTTTCGTTAGCAGCACGCAATTGGTCGTTCAAATCTTTTACACGAAGCTTGGCTTTGATTCTTGAGATCAATTCTTTGATATCGAAGGGTTTTCGAATGTAATCATCTGCACCGGAATCAAGACCACGAATCACATCTTCGGGCCTATCATTGGCCGATACAAAAATCACGGCCACGTAGGAAAGTTTTTGACGTAAAAGATCTAGGGTTTCGATTCCACTGATTCCTGGCATGTTGACATCCAAGATCAGAAGATGCGGAGGATTATCTTCGATAGCCTGTAATGCTTTTTCGCCGCAATCCACCGTCGTCACATTGTAGCCTTCGTATTCTAACGTTTTCCTAACAAATTTTAGATGATCTTTGTCATCATCTACTACCATGATTTTTCGTGTAGAATTGGAAGGCTTTAAATCTTTATCAAACATCTCTTTATTTTGCCTGATTTGGATAGATTTTTAAATTTATTTTTAAGCTGGCCTAAGGTCAAAAACACTGTTAAGTTTTCCATATTATTAAGCTTTAACTTAAAGCGGGAAATAAAACGGGAAAAAGATGGCTTACGATCATGTTGGTATAGAACAAAAATGGCAAAAACTCTGGGAAGACCAAGGCGCTTTCAAGGCAAAACTCGATAAAACTAAGCCTAAATATTACGCTCTAGACATGTTCCCTTACCCTTCAAGCAACGGTCTTCATGTCGGCCATCCAGAAGGTTACACCGCAACCGATATCGTTTCTCGCTACAAAAGAGCAAAAGGTTTTAACGTTCTCCATCCCATGGGTTGGGATGCTTTCGGATTGCCTGCAGAACAATATGCAATTCAAACCGGAGTTCATCCCGAGATCACCACAGCCAAAGCAATGGAGAATTTCAAAAGGCAACTTTCATCTTTTGGATTCAGTTATGATTGGTCACGAGAAATTTCTACATGCGATCCCAAATATTACAAATGGACCCAATTTATTTTCCTAAAACTTTTTGAAAAAGGCTTAGCCTACCAAAAAGAAGTTCCGGTGAATTGGTGTCCGGCTTTGAAAACAGTTTTAGCCAACGAAGAAGTGGTTGATGGAAAATCCGAGCGCGGCGGACATCCTGTAGTGAGAATGCCGATGAAGCAATGGATGTTGAAAATTACATCCTACGCAGAACGTTTGATCACGGACCTTGATAAAGTGGATTGGCCAGAAAGAACAAAAGAAGCTCAGAAAAATTGGATCGGGAAATCAGAGGGCGCGCAAGTTCACTTCAACGTTGAGAATTCTCAACATTCTATCGAAGTCTTCACCACTCGTCCTGACACACTTTTCGGCGCTACATTTATGGTGCTCGCACCTGAACATCCACTCGTAGAACAGATCACTCAAAGCGAATACAAAGATTCCGTAAAAAAATACAAAGAACAAGCTTCCGGTAAATCCGATATCGATAGACAGGCAAATAAAGATAAAACGGGTGTCTTCACAGGAAGCTATGCTACAAATCCATCGAACAACAAAAAAATACCAATTTGGATTGCGGACTACGTACTCATGGGTTACGGAACTGGCGCTATCATGGCCGTCCCAGGACATGACGAAAGAGATTTTGAATTTGCACAAAAGCACGGAATAAAAATCATTCGCGTGATCGAATCCGAAACCGATCTTCCGTACACTGGTGATGGAAAATACGTCAACTCAGAATTCTTAAATGATTTAACATCGACCAAAGATGCCGTTAGCAAAATGAATAATTTCCTAGAAGAAAAAGGAATCGGCAAAAAAACAATTCAGTACAAACTCAGAGATTGGTTATTTAGCCGTCAAAGATATTGGGGCGAACCATTCCCAATTGTTCACTATCCTGAAAAAGGTTTAAAAGGAGTTCCTGTTAATGAACTTCCTGTTCTTTTACCAAAGGTCGCGAACTACGAGCCTACAGAAAATGCAGAATCACCACTTGCAAACAACAAAGAGTGGTTGGACTACAAAGGTGAAGCAATTAGAGAAACGGACACCATGCCGGGCTCTGCGGGTTCATCTTGGTATTTCTTAAGATACACTGATCCTCAAAATGATAACGAACCTTTCAGTTTCGATGCCCAAAGCTACTGGATGCCTGTAGATTTATACTTAGGTGGCGCAGAACACACAGTGGGACATTTGCTTTACTCTAGATTCTGGCAAAAAGTAATGTTCGACGCCGGAATGGTAACGCATGAAGAACCTTTCCACAAATTGGTTCATCAAGGAATGATCTTGGGTGGTGACGGAGAAAAAATGTCAAAATCTCGAGGAAACGTGATCAACCCTGATGATGTGACTCACAAGCACGGTGCTGATTCTCTGAGAATGTACTTGATGTTCATGGGCCCACTCGATCGCGATAAACCTTGGCAAGATTCTGGTATCGATGGTGTTAGAAGATTCCTAGATAGAGTTTGGAGACTTTGCTGGGATGAGATAAATAACAAACCCATCTTCACCAACATCGAACCCTCACCCGAAATTCAAAAAATTCTCCATAAAACTATCAAGAAAGTGACGGAAGACATTGAGTCTCTAAGTTTCAACACAGCTATTTCTCAAATGATGATCTTAGTGAACGAGATTTATAAAACTGAAAACAGACCTGTAAGTGTTTTGAAAACTCTTTCTCAGTTACTCATGCCCTTCGCTCCGCACATTGCAGAAGAGCTTTGGAGTTTGCTGGGTGGAAGTGGCTTGGTTTCACTTGCTCCATGGCCGGCTTTTGATCCGAAGCTTGTTATCGACGATACAATTTCCATGGGAGTTCAAGTAAATGGGAAGACTCGCGGAAGCATCGAAATCCCAACAAACGCCTCCGAAGATATTGCTGTAAAGGCCGCTCAAGAGATCGCGGCGGTTCAGAACGCATTAAATGGCCTCACGATCCAAAAAGTGATCTACAAAGTTGGAAAAATCCTCAACATCATTG
This sequence comes from Bdellovibrionota bacterium, assembly GCA_040386775.1. Lineage (NCBI taxonomy): Bacteria > Pseudomonadati > Bdellovibrionota > Bdellovibrionota bacterium. The sequence goes on from JAZKEU010000025.1 coordinate 25,440, forward strand.
CGAAGTGAAAGCGTAGTTTTTTATTGCATTTGCCACCAAAAAACTGTTATTAAACTCAGACTATTCAATTACGCGTCATGAACTATTTTTGGCGATATATTTGGGGGAACTTTAAGGATGGATGCAATGCCTGGAAACAATTCTAATGGACCAACTCAAACTAACGGACTTAATGGAAATGCACCATCTACAAAAAAGTACTTCGAAGGAATAGAACTCAACCCTGAGCAAGCCGCTCCGTCAGAATGGGATGCACAAAAGAGCGCGGAACTTTACGGAATCGATGCTTGGGGCGCAGGATACTTTAGTATTAACAAAAAAGGTCATGTTTGCATCACTCCACGCGGAAAGTTCGGGCCACAACTCGACATGATGCACTTGATGGAAGAATTGATGGAAAGAGGAATCAGACCGCCCATCTTGATCAGATTCCCAGACATTATCCGTGCACGTATCGAAATTCTTGCAAACTGCTTTTCAAAAGCTATCGCTGATTACGGTTATCAAGGTCAATACAACGGCGTTTACCCAATTAAGGTAAACCAAGAAAAACACATCGTAAGTGAAATCGTAAAACACGGTAAGAAAACAAAACTAGGACTAGAGTGCGGATCAAAACCTGAACTTCTAATTGCTCTTGGAATGATGGAAGACAACGAAGGTCTTTGTATCGCTAATGGATTTAAAGACAGAGAATATATCGAGACCGCACTTCTCTCACAAAAATTAGGTAGAGAGATGGTTATTGTTGTAGATAGATTCACTGAACTTGATGAAATTATCAAATGCTCTCAAGAATTAAACATGAAACCAAAAATTGGATTCAGAGTAAAACTCGATTCACGTGGTTTCGGTAAGTGGGTAGATTCTAGCGGTGCTAAATCTAAATTCGGCTTAACTTCTCCCGAGATGGTCGAGGGAATGCAAAAATTAAAAGACGCTGATCTTTTAGATTCTTTAGTATTACTCCACTTCCATATCGGCTCACAAGTTTCAAACATCCAAGCTTTCAAAACAACTCTCAAAGAAGGCGTGAGATTCTACGCTGAAATGGTAGCGATGGGTGCGAACGTGAAGTACGTCGACGTTGGTGGCGGTCTTGGCGTGGATTACGACGGCACAGGAAAGTCCGATAACTCTGTAAACTACAACGAGCAAGAATATGCAAACGATGTAGTTTACGCATTAAAAGAAATTTGTGATCAAAAAAATCTTCCGCATCCAAATATCGTAACAGAATCTGGTAGATCACTTGTAGCCCATCACTCAGTACTTGTGTTCAACGTTCTAGGCGTGAATGAATTGAACGACGCTAAACACATGTTCACACCACTTGCGACAGATCACGCGATCATTAAAGATCTTTACGACATTTATCAAAAGCTCAACAAAGATAATGTTCAAGAGTGCTACCATGATGTTCTTCAACTTAAGAACGACTCCTTACAACTCTTTGCTTACGGATACTTAGGCTTAGAACCAAGATCAAAAGCCGAAAGATTAATTTGGTCTGCAATGTCCAAAATGTTAACGATCACCAAAGACAACGAAGACTACACAGAAATTCACGCAGCTCTTTCTCAAGAAATGCATGACACTTACTATTGCAACTTCTCGGTGTTCCAATCAGTTCCCGATTCATGGGCCGTGGATCAGTTGTTCCCAGTAATGCCAATTCATAGATTGAATGAGAAGCCTACGAAGAACGCAGTCCTTGTGGATTTGACCTGTGATTCTGACGGTAAGATCGATAAGTTTGTATCAAACAACGAAGTGAGCAATTCTCTTCCTGTTCACGCGTACAATCCTCAAGAGCCTTACTTTATGTGCACATTTTTATTGGGTGCTTACCAAGAAATCTTAGGCGATCTTCATAATCTTTTTGGTGACACAGATTCCGTACAGATCAATATCTCCGAAACAGGTTATACATTAGAGCACTTCGAAGAAGGCGACACTGTAACGGACGTACTCAACTACGTGGAATACTCTCGTAACGAACTTCTGGGAAAAATGAGAAACTCC
>JAZKEU010000026.1 GCA_040386775.1 Bdellovibrionota bacterium
AAAGAGCAATTGAGACTTCTTAAAAAAGGAGTTGTGGATTTAGTTTCAGAAAAAGAATTGTTAGATAAGCTCTATAAGTCTTTTAAAGAAAATAAACCATTGAGAATTAAAACTGGTTTTGATCCTTCAAGACCGGATCTTCACATTGGGCATACGGTTCTGATCAATAAGATGAAGCAATTCCAAGATTTAGGTCACACCGTAATCTTTCTCATCGGTGATTTTACGGCGCGCATTGGTGATCCAACAGGAAAGAATGAAACGCGTCCAGCACTCACAGAAGCTGAAGTGATCGAAAATTCTAAAACTTATGCAGATCAAGTATTTAAAATCTTAGATCCTAAAAAAACAGAAATTGCTTACAATGGAACTTGGTTCAATAAATTCAGTGCCATTGACTTTATCAAGCTCTCTGGTCAGTACACCGTTTCGAGAATGATCGAAAGAGATGATTTCAGTAAACGGTTTAAAGAGCATAAACCGATTTCTATTCACGAATTTTTATATCCCCTGGTTCAGGGTTACGATTCAGTGGCATTGAAATCCGATGTGGAATTGGGTGGAACAGATCAGCGCTTTAACTTGTTGGTTGGTCGTGAAATTCAAAAAGCCTACGGTGTTGAGCAACAATGCATTATGACGACCCCAATCTTAGAAGGTTTGGATGGTGTTAAAAAAATGTCTAAGAGTTATGACAACTACATCGGAGTGGATGAAAATCCAAAAGATATGTTTGGAAAAACTCTCAGAATTTCTGACGAGTTGATGTTTAAGTATTACGAACTTTTAACGGATTTAACCGTGGATCAAATTGAAGCACTAAAAGCAGATATGAAGTCTGGAAAAATTCATCCAAAAAAAGTCAAAGTTGATTTAGCAAAAACTTTGGTAACAAGATTCCATTCAAAAGAAGCTGCCGATAGCGCTGAAAAAGATTTTGAAACTGTATTTGTAAACAAAGGTCTTCCGTCTGACATTCCGGAATTCAAAATTAAGTCGGGTGAATCTTTAGGTATTTGTCAGTTCATGACAAATGTTGGGCTTACAGCTTCAAATAGTGAAGCAAGAAGACTTATTGAAGGTAAAGCCGTTGAATTTGACGGTGCAAAGAAAATTGATCCAAAAGAAATGGTAGCATTGAAGGCCGGTGTAAAGATGACTGTAAAAGCAGGAAAACATAAATTTCTAAAAGTTGTCGTGGAATAAAGACATTAAAAAGTAAGGTAATAATATTATGAAAGTTAAATTCATGCCTATAGATAAAGAGTTTGAAATCAAGCCGAATCAATCGGTTTTAGATCTGGCTCACGAAAATGGAGTGCATATTCAATCGGTGTGCAAAGGTGTGCCATCTTGTGCGGAATGCAGAATTCAAATCATGGAAGGTGAGCACAATGTATTTCCTCCAGGGAAAAAAGAAGAAAGTTTGATCGGAACTGCACATTTTGTTGATAGAAGTCGCTTGTCTTGTCAGTTAAAATGCTTTGGGGATTTAGTGATAGATCTCAAGCAGCAGATTGAAAAAGAGAACAACGCCAAAAGACCTAGAGGAAAATTTTCGAAAGACCCATCTAAGTCCAATGCCGTGCAAGGCTCTATCTTACTGGAAGACCCGAAAGCTAAACCAAAGGTCAGTCAGGAAGATTATAATTTAAGAAAAGCTGAAAAAGTATTTCTAGAAGAAGAATTAAGATTAGAATTAGAGAGAATCAAAAAACGCAAAGAAACACCAAAGAGTACAGCTGACGAGGATGCGGATGATGAAAAGAATAGAAATTCTTAGCCACGCGATTCAATACAAAGAGATTGGATCAGGATCAACTGTCATTCTGGTGCATGGTTATGGTGGAACTATTTACGATTGGGATGAGGTTGCGGCTCTCTTGGCTAAAAATTACCACGTAGTGATTCCGAATCTTTCAAGTATATATATGGATCCTTTGAGAGCAGTTTCTTTTTCTCAACAGGTTACCGTGTTCAGGGAATTTATAAATCTCTTCAAAAAATCAGCGAAAGATACAATCTACATCGCTGGTGGAAGTTACGGAGCCGCTATTTGTTACGGAGTTGCCATTGAAGAATCCAATCTTGTGGATAGAGTTGCACTTCTCAACCCCATGCCTCCGCACCCGAGAGATCTTTTAAAAAATTCTGCGATGAAGCTCTTAATGGAAGCATCAAAACTTCCCGCTGCGGTTGTCTTGTTATTGAAATCTCCCGCGGGTCGACTTGGAATGAAGTACATTCAAAGAATTTTCAACGTTCCTTGGATCAAAAGTAATGCTCAAAAAAATAGATTAGAAAAAATCACGACGAGAAAAGCAAAATTAATTGCCCACGTTTTGAATCGCTTCACTTGGATCAATGAGGTTGAAGATTGGGAACAATGGGAAAAACGTTTGGGTTATCTGAAGACTCCAGTGCATATCATTTGGGGTGATAAAGATAATTTATTTATTTCTGGAACATATGAGCGCTTATCCGAAAAATTTCCAAGTTGCGAAATTACCAAGGTCGAAGGTGGAAAACACGTTCTTATGAAAGAGCGTCCAGAAGAAATTTCAAGAATCTTAATCAAATTTTTCTCTTCTCATGAGAAAGCATTAAAAATTGTCTATGATAATCAAGAAGCGAATTGATGAATAAGGAAACGGCACCTATCGCTAAACCTTTCTTAAGAGGCCACTTTCACCAAGCGGCCTTTTTTTATGCTTTCGGGGCATGGACGGTTTTACTCACGAAAACAAATGATTCTGCCGAAGTGATTGCAGTTTTATTGTATGGCCTGGGGTTGCTGGGTCTTTTGGGAATTAGTTCTCTTTATCACAGAATCCATTGGCAGCCGAGTGCGCGCACTTGGATGAGAAGGCTGGATCATTCTGCAATTTTTCTATTGATCGCGGGAACCTTTGCTCCCATTTGTTTATTAGGGATGAATGAAGAGTCAGGTCATAAGCTCTTAACTATTGCATTTGGGTTGGGTGCTCTCGGAATTGTTCAATCTGTATTCTGGATCCATGCACCCAAGTGGTTATCTGCAATTTTATATGTGGCTATGGGCTGGCTTGCAGCTCCTTATATTGGAGAATTCAAAGCCTCGCTGGGTTTAGTGAATGTGGTTTTATTGTTGGTGGGCGGTGTGATTTATACACTGGGAGCTGTGATATATGCGCTTAAAAAACCCAATCCTTATCCGAGAGTGTTTGGATACCATGAAATCTTCCATATTTTGGTCATAATTGCGGCTATTCTGCATTTCATTGTGGTGGCTAGCCTTGTAAAATAATAGAACTGAGCGTAACTTTAAAGATCATTTATGGCATACAATAAAAATCAAAAATTAGAACGACTTCAAAAGAAAGTTTCAAAGATTACAGAAATTGATAATAGTTTTTCAGGTTGGAGAACTTTACTTTTTATATTTGCTTTTGTTCTGTGGTGTTTTGTCGGGATAGATATGTTTCCAAAAATATTTCTACCCGTAGCTAGTGCAGTTTCCTTAGCCTTTATCGTTACAATTTCTTTTCATAGAAAAGTTAGAAAAAATCTATATTTATTTAAAAGTAGACTGAATGTAGAGGAAAGACAGAAGGCCATTACTGATTTGGATTGGGAAAAGATTCCTTACACAGATTTCAGATCCATTAATTTAAATATTCCTTATCTCACAGATCTCAATATCATCGGGGAATTTTCAATCGTGAAACTTCTTAATCGAACAACGTCGATCTCAGGATTTAAAAGGTTGATTGAGTTATTCTTAAGTAATGACGTTATCAATGCCGAAATTAAAAGACGTAAAGATCTCGTGAATGAACTTAAGAGTTTAAAAATATTTAGATACGCGTTCCTGAGTCATATGGGAGTAAATCCAAAACCGATCGATGCCCAAAAGATCTCGACCCTTTTGAAGGAATCTCTTTCGAGCGTTCAGTCTTTTGCATATTTTATTCCCATGCTATTTATTCAAATTGCATTTCTCACAAGTTTTGTAATGGCGATGATTGGAAGAGGAAATAAAACACTTTTGATTGCGACTTTTATTCTTGTTGTGATTGAAAACACGAGACTCCGAAAGAAGGTGAAGACCGGCGAAGCTTACGGTTGGTCTGTATCAGCCTCTCACTACCTAGATAGTTTTAGATTGGCAGTACAAATATTAGAAAAATTCAACGGCATTAAAAAACCAGAACTTTCCAAGATATTGGCGGTCTTTGCTCCAGAGAATTCTGTTTCATCAAGAATTAAAAAATTAGAGCAGGTGAGCGGAGCTCTCGGTGTAAGGCAAAATTTTATCGTACATGGAATCGTTCATCTGTTTACACCTTGGGATATTCTATGGACCTATCGATTAGACAAAATCAGGCAGCAAATTAAAAATGATCTTCCAATTTGGGAAAAAGCTCTTTCAGAAATCGAAGCTTTTTTATCTCTCGCAATGTATGCCGAAGCCAACCTTGATTTTTGCGATGCGCACGTAACGACAGGAAGTATTTTAATTGACGCAAAAAATCTTAGACATCCTCTCATTCCCAAGGATCGAGCGGTAGGAAATCCCATTGTCATTAACGACACTGAAAAATGCATTCTTATCACAGGCTCAAATATGTCCGGCAAAAGTACATTCATGCGTTCCATCGGGGTGAATTACTTATTGGCAAAAGTAGGCGCTCCGGTGGCTGCGGAATCTTTTAATTTTGATAATGAGCCTTTGTATACCTCACTCAGCGGAGGAGATTCGTTGCAAGAAGGTCTTTCTTCTTTCTATGCCGAAGTGAAACGTCTAAAAGATATTTTAGAAGCAACAAAGAGCAAGAAGTCAGTACTCTTTCTTATCGATGAGATCTTTAGAGGAACAAACAACCGCGAAAGACTCACAGGAAGCCAAGCCTATATCAAAGAAATTGTTTCTATTGGCGGAAAAGGTGTAGTGACTTCGCATGATCTAGAGCTTGCACAGTTGGAACAACTCAATATTGGAATCGCAAACTATCATTTCAGAGAAACTATCAAAGATTCCGAAATGTCATTCTCCTACGAAAAACAAAAAGGACCATGTCCTACAACCAACGCACTTCAAGTGATGAAGCTGAACGGTTTGCCTGTGAGTCTCTAATAATTATTTTTTGGATCAATATTGAGAGCGCAATGTATTTGCATCTTCGATAACTCGAGTTTCCAACCATTTCATTGCTTCTTGCATTTTTTCTGGTTTATCTAAGAGATATTTATATTCTTCACCAAATCGTCCCTCTTTAAGTGCCTCAGGAGTACTTGCAGTATAAAATTCTACTGCTATAGGATTTTTAAAATCGTGCTCAACGCCAATAGGATATGATCTAGATTGTTCATGCAAAAAAGCAAAAAATAAAATTCTAACAGCATCTCTAAGAGCAGGATCTTTGATCTCGTGATATTCTTTTATTCGGGCTTGCAGTAATGCATTAGTTCTGGTTTTGAGCAGGATCATTTGCTCAATTTTTTTTGCCTTGAATTCTTCAAATAATAATTTATCGAAATATTTTTGCGTATAAGTATGGATTCTGTCATGCCTCAAAAAAGAAACAGCATCTCCATGTTGTCCATCGTAGTGTGCTACTTCCGATTGGCTAATACCTAAATAAGTTATCCCGTTTTCTCTATCTTTAAATAAATCCTCTAAAGTCAGAACTCCTTCTTTAAAGATATTTTTGTATTGAAAGTTGAATTGTAAATTGTCAGGTATTGTTATCTCTGGAGCAATAGTGATGTACTCAAAGCCAGATAATAGAGTTGTTTTGCCAAAGCGTGGCTCAAGAGCTTTTTTATTTTTCTCTAAAAATTTATCTAACGGAAACTTGCTCAGATCGTGTCCGTGATGCAATTCCTGATATCTTTTATGAAAACCTTTATTAGTGAAGCGACCCATGTAATTAAATCCACCTGCTGCACGCCCAACACTATCGCCAACTGTTATGCCGTGATCTATTAACACTACAGATCTATTAAAAAAGTCGTACACCTGATCTTGATTGGATGCGGAGTTTTTAATTATTTGTTCACCCAATGCCAATGTTTCATTTAGCTCCGGTAAAACTTGGGAATAAATTTGTGCTTTGTAATCTTCTTTATTTCGGGCATGACGGACGAGTCTTTTTAGCGCGCTAATCGTTTTTCTTACTGTAGGTAAGCTCTCAGGAGTGGCAATAATTGAATTGGGGTTTGCTAGATATATTGCTGAAGGAGCATCTCCAAAAAGCTGCGCACAGGTCAGGGCGTGAGACGGCACTGAATGTAAAGAACATAGACACAGTAGTAGTATTAAAAGCTTTATATTTAACATGAACACTCCTCACAAAAGATAAAGCAATAGGAGTGCCATGTTACTGATTAGTGAATATTTTCTGTTCTATCTGAACCCTCAACTTTAACCAATTTATTGTAAAGTCCCATAATCAAAAATGCAGGTGCCCATTGGCCTACAAAATTGGCCCAGCCTTTTTTCTCTTGCATTAAAGCTAGGGTCGCAGACAAAGCCATTGAACCGATTGCTAAACCTAAATAAACTCCAGAGGGAATTTTTGCGGTTTGCGTTTCGATAGCTTTGGTGAAGGTGCCTTCTTCATAAGCTTGGTCTGATGTTGAAGAAAAAGTTTTGGAATTTTTGTTATCAGAAATCTTGTTAGCCGAGGTTTTGTTGTCGTTTTGCATTTGCATAATTATCTCCTTTAAAAGTTACAAGAGACTAATGCATGGAATATACCAGCATAAGTGACTGTTAAACTCATTCTCACAAGAGATTTTATGAATCGCGCCCCAAGCTTGAGACAAAATGGCTTTTATTTACAGTAATTGCACTATTTTGCCAGTCGTGATCCAAGCGGAAGTTCTTCCACCGGTCTGTGCAAATTCTTCACGAGGCATAATTTTGCCTCGGTTTGAGGCAAAATAACTGGATATGTTAGCGATCATCGCTTAAAAACCTCTTCATGTTACAAAATACATCGGACGAACAGGTCCAACTTAAAATATGGCTGCAGACGGAGTTCACGAGAAGATGTCGAGTGAACAGCCGATATTCTATCAGAGCATTTGCAAAGCAACTCGATATCAATCAATCGACACTCACTCAAATTCTAAACGGCAAACGTAAAGTCTCAAAAAAATTCATTGAGGGTTTAGAAAAGAAGATCGGTGTAAAGTTCCACTTTCAAGGAAATGGTCAAAACGATCTTGATTTCAAATATTCTGTTTTAAGTGTAGATGCTTTTACTGTGATTTCGGATTGGTATCACTACGCCATCCTAGAGTTCACTGCCGTTAAGGGTTTTAAATCTGATGCAAAGTGGATTTCAAAAAAATTAGGAATTACTGTATCTGAAGCCAATATGGCCATTGACCGTATGCTGAGGCTTGGGATGATTCTCGAAAAGAACGGCAAAATTTCAAGATCCAAGCAATACATTGTTAATTACACTGAAGGTGTGACTTCAGGAGCGCACAAAGAATTTCAAAGACAATTGCTTTCAAAAGCTTTGTCTGCCATTGATAATTGCCCGCAGGACAAAAAAGACATTACATCCATGACAATGCCTGCAAATTCAAAAAAAATTAAAGAAGTAAAAGAAAAAATAAGAAAATTCAGGAGAGAAATCTGCGATTATTTGGAAGATGGAAATCATGATTCTGTCTATCAGATGTGCGTGCAGCTTTTTCCCTTAACAGACGAAATTTAATTAAAAAAGAGGTAAATATGAAAAAATTAATTTTAATTGTAGTGAGTATGTTTGCAATCCATGCCCAAGCGAACCTTGGCGCTGATGGCGGCGGCGGTGGCGGAGTTTTTTGTCTGACCAAAGATAAATGTGTTACATTGGCAGAAGCGGGTTTAAGAATAAAACAAGATGTGGCTCCAAAGTCAGTGGCAGCTCCCCCTGCTAATTTTGAATTTGTAATCACTCAAGATGTTCTTAATGAGGTCGATGCTATTCTTAAAACAATAAATAAAAATTCAAAGTATAGATTCAAGGTAGGCCTTGCAAATCTAGATTTAGACACAGGCTTAGATTCTGAAATGAATAAACGATATAAGGTTGTAGAAGCTTATGATGGTGTTAAATATAAAAGAATTATTTCTGATTATAATAAAATCTTAAAAGAAGAAGGCTACGATCAATCATTTTCAATCGGGGCAGTTTCAGATAGAGATACTACTTATTTATTGCCGGATTATTTTAAGCTCAATTCTAGATCTAAAGCGTTATTGCTCATTCATGAAAATTTAGTTAGAGCTGTATTGAGTAGTACGCTTGAATATGCTATGGAGCCTGTTCAATTGAGGATATATGCTACTCGATTTGCATTAAAGCTTGATGGATATTTGTTGGATCTATTGAATGACAAAAATAAAAATAGCTATGCCCTAGCTCTATTAAAAGACACATTATTCGATGGACGTAGAACTCATCCAATTCACTTTTACTATATTGACAAATATGAAGCAGGAGTAAAAATAAAATTCGATGATAAACTGATGGAATATGTTTCTTCAAGTTATCGATCAGTCCACTTAGGAAATGAACAGGTCGCAAGAGTTGTCTATAATGCGGATCACGGTTTTTGGAATCATTTGGTTTTTGGTCAGGCTAAAGAAATTATGTTTGCACCAGCAGAAAATGCTAATATTAATTGGGGTCTACCTGAAGAAATAGATACGATCTCATACTGTGCAGATACTGCTGACGGCTGGTACTTTGTTGGATTTATAATGTTACAATGTAAATCCAATTTGCCATCCAAGACTTCACTCCTGCACATAAGTGTCGTTGAATAAGGTACGCCGTACCTTTTTGATACGCACAGCAACGCCGCCATGGTGTTGCTGTGTTTAATTTTTTGTTTTTTTCAGATTTTATTAATATTTCAAGATTGCAGAGCCCCAAGTGAAACCGGCACCGAAAGCTACCAGAGCTACGGTGTCGCCTCTTTTGATCTTACCTTGTTCGATGGCTTCATTCATGGTGAGGGGAATTGTTGCAGCCGTTGTATTTCCGTAACGGTCCAGAGTGTGATGAGTCTTTTCCCAAGGAATTTTTAGTTGCTCCAACACCATCGCATTGATTCTCATGTTGGCTTGATGAGCGATAACAAAATCAACGTCTTCAGTCTTCAAATTATTTTTATGCAACAGCTCAGTCATACTTTGAGTCATGCGTTCGATCGCATTTTTAAATACAACTTTACCTTCCATGTGTGGGTAAAATTCTTTGCCCGAAAAGTCCGTGATTTCTTTTAGGTCTATATTCGAAGCAGGTTCTTTGATACAAAGTATGCCGGCACCCGCTCCCTGAGAAGCAATGTGAATATCGATAACGCCAGTATTTTCTTTTGTCGCTTCGACGATACAAGCCCCAGCGCCATCACCGAAAAGCACTCCAACATCTCTTCCAGTTGGAGATTTGTCTAAGCGATTGGAATGAATCTCACTTCCGACAATCAAAACACGCTTGTACATTCCAGATTTGATCCAAGCATTGGCAATACTTAAGCTATATAAAAATGCCGAGCATTGATTTCTAATATCTAGTGCCGGAATATTATTCTTAAATCCTAATGACTGTTGCAGAAGACAACCGGTGCCGGGAAAAACATAATCTGATAAGAGAGCCCCAAAAATAATCGCGTCAATATCATCGGCTTTGAGATTGGCTTTTTTGAGAGCTTCTTCGCAAGCCTTTGTCGCCATAGATAAAGTTGTATCGACACCTTTTTCTACCCAACGACGTTCTTTGATTCCAGAGCGTTGTTGAATCCATTCGTCGGATGTTTCCATCATTTTTTCGAGATCTTTATTGGTAACAACTTTTGGTGGAACGTAGTGGCCGAAGGAAACGATACGAGTGTTCATATTACCTCTAAAGTCTAATTAAACTGCGAAAGATGATCCACATCCGCATGATTTTTTTGCATTTGGATTTGAGAATGAAAAACCTTTGCCGTTCAATCCACCTTCATAATCTAAAGTTGTACCTAAAAGATAAAGATAACTTTTAGAATCTATAACAACTTTAACTCCGTGCTCTTCAAACACTTTGTCGCCAGCTTGAATTTCTTTATCGAACTTCAATTTGTATGAAAGACCTGAGCATCCGCCGCCAATAATCTGAACTCGCAGAGTTGCTTCGGGGCTTGTTTCTTGGGACTTTAAGTGGCTTATTTGCTTTGCAGCTGTTTCGCTAATATGAATCATGATTTCAATATAGCAAAAGGAGGGGTGTTAGGGAAGTAACAGTTGTGTATTTTTTATGGGTTTTTTAGGTTTATCGAGGTTTTTTTACAGTTTTTCTCTGAGAATTCAATACTCTGTGGTAAATTGGCGACTCAGTTCAAATAAGTTCGTTCTTAGTAGGAAAATATGAAATCGATTTGCGCTTTTACGATTCTAACACTGGTAAGCATTTCAAGTTTTGCCTGCCCGGATATCCGTGGAATTTGGGTTTGTGGTCAGGATTCTTTTCCACAAAAAATTGATTTGGTTCAAAGTAACGGAGTCTATAATCTTGAATTAAGAGACAGCGTTGAGGAAGATGCTCCTGTGTCAGTCTCTTTAATCTTAGACAATAAAGATCATAAAATAGGTCATGGTAAATACAAAGCTTTTTGCCATGAGAACGAAGTTGTTGTTGAAGGTTCCGAGTATATGGATGAATTAAAAACTGAATCTATAGATGTAAAATTCCGTTATGTTCTTATGCAGCCAAATATTCTTCTTATGCATCTTTTAGAATCTAACGAACCTGTCTTTTTAAATTCAAAATCAGAACCAACGACTTGTAAAAGAGTTACCCTTTAAACTAAAAATATATAACAGAGAGGAAATTTATGAAAACAATTTATTCTTTTATCGCAATATCACTAATCAGTATTTCAAGTATGGCTTGCCCCAATTTCACAGGAGAATGGAATTGTAAATCTTCTCAAGGTGAAACTGTAAAAATGAATTTAAACTCAATTAATAGAGACGATTACAATATGTTAATGGTTGTGAGTGATGTTGGTACAAAAGTTCAAACAACTGAAGCTTTAACGCTAAATGTGGGTAAACAACAAAGTAAGGACTACTCGTATAGAGCCAATTGTAAAAGAGATTCTATAGTTATAGATTTTGAAACTGCTCTCGGTCCTGTAACTGTGGTTTACACTTCTTTGGGAAATAATGAAATGCTTATGAGCAGTTCAAATAAGAAAGTGTCTAATGATAAGGTTATGACTTGTAGTAAGTTCTATCTTTTAGATTAGTAGAAACTTCTCTGATTTTCCTAACTGTATATTGGGCCTCTTCTGCAGTGGTAGAACGCCCAATTCCGATTCGAATAGTAGACATGCATCTTTCATCAGACAATCCCAAAGCTTTCAATACATGACTTGGTTCTGTTGATCCTGTCGTACAGGCAGATCCAGTAGACAGAGCAAGAGTCTTTAAATCCATCAGTAATTGCGAATTTGAAATGCCTTCGAGGGTAAGGCTAATGTTATTTGGTAAGCGATTCACAGGGTGACCATTCAATTGTGCAAAGGGAATCTTTAAGAGTTCTAAAATCATTTCGTCTCTGATTTTTTGAATTTTTTCATTATTTATTTTCAATTCTTGGGTTGCAATTTCCGCAGCTTTTCCCAGTCCTACAATTGCAGGAACATTGAGTGTACCAGGGCGTAATCCTTTTTCTTGTCCACCGCCAAATGTGATCGGGGAGAGTCGGACACGTTTTGGCATTTGTCTTACAAACAAAGATCCAACTCCTTTGGGTCCATAAATTTTATGGCCTGATATACTCATAAGATCAATATTCATTTTCTGCACGTCAATAGCAACTTGGCCAAACGCCTGAGCTGCATCTGTGTGGAATGTGATTCCTTGGCCAGTTAAAAATGTTCCGATTTCTTGGATGGGATTCAGGGTTCCTATTTCATTATTTCCAAAGATAATGCTGACTAAAGCTGTATGAGGTTTAAGTTCGGCTTTAATTTGATCGAGAGAAATTTTTCCGTAAAGATCGCATTTTAAATATGTGACCTCGATATTCTTATTGTATTTTTCGGCGTGTTTTAAAACGTCGATAACGGCCTTGTGTTCTGTCGTCGTGGAGATGATATGAATGGGCTCACCCCCAAAATCATTCTCTCGGAGGCAGCTAATAACGCCATTAATAGCTAGATTGTTGGACTCTGTCGCACCACTTGTGAAAAAGATTTCTTTAGGTAAGCAGTTGATGGCTGTGGCGATCTGTTTTCTGGCTGTCTCTACACCCAAGTCTCCATCCCAACCGTAGCTATGAGTTTTCGAGGATGCATTTCCAAATTTTTCCAAAAAATAAGGTTTCATAGCTTCGAAAACTCGCTCCTCCATGGGCGTAGTCGAATTGTAATCGAGATAAATTGGTTTTCGAGCAGCAGGTTTAGGTATCATCTACAAACAAGCCTAGCACAATTTGACTTTAAATCAATCTCACAATAGATTGCGCCTCATAGCTAATTATGACCTCGCTAATTCGATCTCTAAAGATCTAAAGGGAAGCATTTAAGTGGAAAAGAAATACGGAACAATTGCAATCGAAAACAATACGCTAGAGTCTTTTGATAATAGAACAATGGATCGTCGTTACAAGATAGAATTCACTTGTCCAGAGTTCACATGTTTATGCCCACGCAGTGGTTTTCCTGATTTTGCGACAATTTATATCAGCTATGTTCCAGATAAAAAATGTGTAGAATTAAAATCTTTAAAACTCTATATCAATAGCTTTAGAAATGAGAACGTTTTTCACGAAGACGTTACAAACAACATCATGAGTGACATGGTGAAGCTTTTAGATCCTTGGGAAATCAAAGTGGTTGGGGACTTTACCGTGCGTGGAAATATCCACACTGTAGTTACGGCGTATCACTCTAAAGAAGAAAACCGAGACAAGAAAATCCTCAGTTACTAAACTGTAAGTTTTTACTGTAAAAAGAAATCTTCTCGATCAACTGAGTTTTGTTCATCGGCTTTGTGATATAGTCATTGAAACCATTCTTTACAGCTCTTTCTTTTTCTTCCTTCATGGCATGAGCAGACATTGCAATGATTGGCTTTTTAAATCCACTCTCTCGAAGTTTTTGAGTGGCTTCAAAGCCATCGAGTTCAGGCATAGAGATATCCATAAGTACCAAATCAAAATTTCCATGAAGTGCTTTCTCAAGACCTTCCTTGCCGTTGTTCGCGATTTCTATATTTGCTTCTGCATATTTTAAATATTTAGAAACCAGAGCTTGTATATCTAAAGAATCCTCAACAACTAAAATATTCAGATCTTTCAGCGTAGGTTGCAATTTTTTAGCTTGGTAGGTGCTCTGGTGTATGATGATTGTGTTTTGTTCAGTTTCGCCGGGAACTATTGAGATCTCAAAAGTGCTACCTTTTCCAGGTTCGCTATGCAGCAAGGTCAAATCACCTCCAAGGAACTGTGCTAATTTTTTAGAGAGTACAAGTCCTAGTCCCGTTCCGCCATACTTTCTCGTGGTAGAGGTATCTGCCTGACTGAAGGGTTTGAAAAGTTTTTCTTTTTGATCATCAGTAATACCGATTCCTGTATCTTGAACTTGGAAAATAATTTTTGGTCTTCTAGAGTTTTCAATTTCTTCACACCGAACACTCACTTTGATGTGTCCGCTGTTAGTGAATTTAATCGCATTTCCAATCACATTATAAAGAATTTGTCTCAATCGCAATTGATCAGTTTTGATAATGTTTGGAACAGACGTATTGGCAGAGATTAGTAGGTCCAATCCTTTTTCTTTGGCCTTGATTGACATGCTGTCAGCCATATCGTTAAGAAACTTAATGGTTTCGGTTTCTTTGATTTCAAGATCAAGTTTATTGGCTTCAATTTTTGAAAGGTCAAGAATATCGTTCACAAGTTCTGTGAGTAAATCTGAATTCTTTTTAATTCGAAGGAGTGCATTTTGACGTTCGCTTTCATTTTGTGCGGAATCTATAGCAAGGTCCGTAAATCCAGCGATAATTCCTAGTGGAGTTCTAATCTCATGGCTCATGTTTGCTAAGAATTGAGTTTTTGCTTTGTTGGCATTTTCGATTGCTTCTTCAGCCTTTTTTCTTTCACTCATATCGAACGCGAATGCCATGCCTGAATAATGGCCGTCTTCGGTTTCATAGCTAACGGCACCAATCATAGTTGGACGTCTTGCGCCATCTTTACTGATGTATTCTTTTTCACATTGAAAATTAAAAGGAGAGTATCTTAGTTGGTTTAAAGCTATGTAACTGTCTTTTTGATACTCAGGAGCAATATGCTGGAACAAATCCAATCCCTTGCGCTCAAACTCTTCTCTAGAAATTCCAATGATATTTAAGAAAGCGTCATTGCTTTCAGTTACTTTTCCATCAAGTTCAAAGAACACCACGCCAATCATATTGGCATCCACGAATTTTCTAAACTTGGACTCGCTGATTCTCAGATCTTCTAAAGCCATTTTGTAATCATGAATGTCTGTGCAAGTGCCGAACCATTTAACGATTTCGTCTCGTGAGTTACGGAGAGGTTTTGCGCTGACCAATTGCCATCGGAACTCACTCGAAGTAGTACGAACTCGATATTCGATAGAATATTCGTCACCGGTTTTTAAGGCATTGATCCATGCAATCTTTGCGGCCTCCACATCATCAGGATGAATGGCATTGGTCCACCCCCAGCCCATGGATTCTTCGGAGTTCATTCCTGTGACTTCACGCCATCTTGGATTTGAATAAACATAACCTCCATCAGCAGTAGTAATCCAAACCATTTGCGGAATATTTTCAGATAAGAGTCGGAATTGATTTTCACTTTCTTTGAGGGACTCTGTGAGCTGATGTCTCTTTTGTACTTCTTTTCTAAAGAAATGAAATGCTAAAGCGATAACGAAAATATCCAAGATTGTAAGTAGGTAGAGTGACCAAATTAAAAATCGGAATTGCTCTTGAGCAACCTCTTTCCTATGATCTAAATTGTATTGTTCGTTTCTAACCAAATTCGAAGCGAGGACACGAATCTCATCCATTTCTTCTTTGCCGAGATCTTTTGAAGTAGCTGTAACAGGAGGAGTGATGGAGGTTGCGGCCTCAACTTTAGAGGAATCAATTTTACTATCGAGTTTTGTGACTTTTTCTTTGATCATGCTTGCGAGATATTCAAGATCCTGTTGAATATAGCTTCGCTCACGAGATAGGTCTTTTAATTTTTCTAGTGAGATTAGAATTTCATCTTTAGCATTATTGTAGGATTTTAAATACTCCTCTTTCTTGGAGATAATGTAACCTCTTTGGTTGGTTTCGACGTCCTTGGTGAGAGAAAGAAGATGTTCAATATGCTGAATAAAGTCATAAGTTTTTCTTACAGACAATTCATTTTTTTGAAGAGAATTAATATTGTTTTGGAAAATAGGAATATTCACCATGAGAATAAAAGTCACAAGCACAAATGCAAACTTGATGTTCTTGATGAAACTATCTGAAATAGTAAAATTGGTCTTTTTCAAAAAATCCTCTTTTAAAGATTAAAAATTTTTTTAATTATTTTTAATCTCACAAGTATATTGTTCGCATAAATTAAACAATATTTGTGAGAACTGCAACTTTATTGATTTGACATTTAGAAAATGCTAAAAAGCATGTAATAAATTGTAATCATTGGATTTTTTACTGTCGAAAAAGAAGAAAAATCAGCTTAAGTGTGCGCATTACTTAACATTCGAGGGGAGCGTTTCAAAAATAAATTTCACGAGTGTCATGGATTTGTACACTTTCAATGTGCGATTTGAATTAAATTATTCTCAGGCCTTCCGAGAGTTCAACCGCATTTTGTGGAAGAGAATTTGTCTTCTGTGCTCTTTGGCAGTCACTGCAGATACCATAAAGTTCGAGAATATGATGAGTCATTTCATAACCTAATTTTTTTGCGATAGAAATCTGTAGATCTTCAATTTCATCACTTTCGAATTCATTAATTTTTCCACATGACGTACATGTGATGTGATCATGATGTTCTTTGCTGGCCCATTCATATCTTGCGGGAAGTCCCTGCATCCGAACTTCTGATAAAACTTTGTGGTCGGTGAGGGTTCTTAAAAATCTATAAACCGTAGCAAAACCCACTTCAGGATTTTTTTCTCTTACGTTCTCAAAAACTTCTTGCGCCGTAACGTGATCCGCACCTATTAGGATTTGTTCCAATATCGCCATACGCTGGTCAGTGACTTTTACGCCAATGCTACGGATGATTTTCTTGAGTTGTTGTGGATCTTTAGGAGCCTCTTTTTTTTGAAAATTTATTTTTGTAGACATAGTTGAGAATAATTATCATTTCAAGTTAGCCGTGGCAATGAATTAATAATGATTCTCACTTGAGTCATTGGAATAGGAAGCACTGCAAATTTGAATATATTTATATATTTGAAAGTATTGAGTTTTTTCTGATAGTATAGCTCAACAAATAGGCCTCCCTAAACACGGCCCAGGATACACTAAGGATACAAACCTAAGGACACATATGCGAAAGAAAAGTACAAAAGACACGGCGGCACCCATACAAAACGCGCCGAAACCTAATCCTACACAAAACTTCCCTAAAGAAAAACATCATGAATCGGACCGACATAAGCCACTCGTATTTCAAAAAGTTGCAATCTTCGTAGATGCAGAAAATATTGAGATGAGCGGTCTAAAATACCACGAAGGTCGATCGGATTATAAAAAGATTTTAGGAAAAGTGGGTGATAGAGAGATTACGAGAATTCTATATTATAAACCCATCTACAAAGAAATCTCTGAGAGTTTTAGCACTTTTTGGTACTCTCTAGGCGGCGAAATTAGGCGTCCATCAAAAAATGCTGATAGTTTCTTGATTATCGATGCGGTGACATTGGCGGATAAAGTCGATGTTGCAATCATTCTTGGGGGCGACAAAGATTTCTTGCCACTCATGTGGTATCTAAAATCTCGAGGTTGTAGAGTTGAGATCTGGTCATGGCCAGAGAGCACTTCTCCTGAGGTGAAAGAAGCTTGTGATTTCTATTTCCCTCTCACTAGTGATTACGTGATCAAAAGTAAAGGCGGCGGAGAATAAATGAATTTCGACATTTTGCACATGAAGAATATTAAATCCACGGACAATACTGAACATTATATTGGGTTCAGAAAAATGCACGTGGAGACTTTTGGTGAAGAGTCGACTTTGAAAATGGAAGAAGAGCTTCCAAGAAAACGCAATTGTCATCTCTGGATAGCATATGACATTTCGCAACCTCCTGGTGAAAGAGTTCTAGGATTTAAATTGGGTTATGAGATGGAAGTTGATGAGTATTACAGTTGGCGTGGCAGCGTTAGCCCTAAATGCAGAAAGACAGGTATTGGTTCAGCACTTATGATCGCTCAGCACGATTGGTGTAAAGAAATGGGTTACAAAAGAATTCAAACTAGAACTCGCAATCAATGGAAGGATATGCTGATTCTAAATCTAAAGCACGGATTCAATATATCAGGTACGATCTTAGACGAGAACAATCGAACAAAAATCATTCTTGAAAAAGATCTTTAAAGCACCTTTAGAGTTATTCAGATTAAATTCGATGAATTTTTTGTTCATCTTTGTGAAGAGGAGAAGGCGCTGGCATTCTGCCCATCGTGATATTGGGCTGGGCCCTCACGTCACGATTACTGAATGTCCAGCACTCTCTCGTATCATCTATAAACACCACCCAGTAAAGGTCATGCTCGGTGCCGTAATCAATGAGGAACATCGCTTGACCTGAACCTTTGGGTGTTTCTAGAGGAATACTAGGATTCAATTGAATCATAAGTACCAACTATCTATTGAAAGAATTTTTTTTGTTATCTTTCATATGCTCGATTTTATCTCCAGCATTGTAGATAGCTTTACCTAGCTTTTCAGCTCCGGCTTTGATCACTTTTTCTCCAAGTCTTTCGATTGAATCTCCGACTTTGTGAGAAATAGAATCATCTTTAACATCCTTTTTATTGAACTTATCTGTGTTTGTATAAGGATTGCTGTTGAATTGATTAGATTGTTTATTTTCCATTTTGGACTCCTTTGTTTCGTTCTATTCTAAGCATTACAAATAGCGTTCCAGGCAGAGATTGATTTAATTGTATTTCGGACAAAAATCTTATCTGTTTTGAGACTTATTTCCCTCTATCGGGGCTTGATTGCACTTACAGAATAGTGGTATGACTAGCTCACCAAACCGGGGGGGATGGCTATGAAACTCAGTCTTTTGACTTTGACTCTATTGTTTTCAAACTTCATTTTTGCTCAAGAAAAAATTGATCCAGAAAAATATTTTGAGAATGTTTCTGCTTTGGAAAGATCGCAATATATCGAAATTGCAGAAACTGTGAATCCAAAAATTAAGCCTTTGTCGACAAGCGATGTTCTTGCAGAACTCAGCGAAACTTGTGGTTACGAATACAAAAGAGATTCAAATGGCATACCTGTTCTTCCGACAGTGGAATGCAATTATCTACCGGCAAAAGCAGATAATCCTCTAGATGGTATGACTCCAAAATTCAATTGTGCTTTTAATAAAGATTCGGATAAGAAACCAGAGGGAAAACTAAAAAAATATAAAGTGAAGTATTCATTAAAAAATGTGGATCAAAAAGAAATTCCTCAAGCTGTATTGACGGCATCTCTGATGAGGCTCCTAGGGTTTTATGCAGACACTTACTGTCCGGCGATTGTAGTTTGCAAAGGTTGCAGTCCTGATCCATGGTCACACAAATCTCAAGCACCAATTCTAGCAGACTCCGTAGTGCAGTTTAAAAACGCAGTTGTAGAGCACAAGGTGAAAGGTGAGAAAATCACAGTGACAAGAACTCCTCAGCATCCCAAGCCTTTGGGTTTTGAATGGAAAGAGCTCACGCGCACAACTAAAAATTTAAATCCCGACGAGAAAAGAGCACTTCTGATCGAGCGTGAAGCTCTAATGATGTTCAATAACTTTGTTTATCACACGGATGCAGACCCACATAACAATCGTCTTGTTTGCAGGGAATGGGTAGATAATGGCACTGCCCTCAGATGCACAGACGTTGCAGCGTTTACTCATGATGTAGGTGATAGCTTTAAGAAAATGGATTTTGGCTTTTTTGAAGATTACAAACCACTTTCTAGCGGTGGAGGATTTTTAGGAGGCACAGCTTGCCAAGGTGGCTTGGATAAAGGTGAGGGCGCAATTGTTGATGCCGTCTACAGCGATGAATCCAGAAATGAATTTTTAAGACGTTTTGATCTTGTGAGTGATCAACAGCTTTCAGACTTATTGGAACTTGCCCAGGTTCGCAAAATGGGCGTAGAGCCACAGAGATGGATCAATGCTTTCCGAAAAAATGCCAATTCAATGAGATCAGTGAAGTGTCCCTCTTTTGATTCAGGGAAAAGTGTGCTCGGTGGGAGAATATAAATTACGTAACCCAAGTGGTGATTGTTGTAATGAGTTGATTTCTGTCTATGGGTTTTCCAATGTGGTCGTTAAATCCACTCTGTAAGCAGCGTTCGCGATCACCTTTCATAATATGGGCTGTCAGTGCAATGATCGGTTTTTGAAAGTCTTGGCTTCTTAATTCAGCTGTGGCTTCAAAGCCATCTTTTTTGGGCATTTGGAGATCCATAAGAACAATATCACAATTTGATGCCAGCGCAGCCGAAACACCTTCGGTGCCATCACTCGCGCACACGACACTGGCTCCTGCAGACTTAAGAATTTGACTGATGAGAATGCGATTATCTGACGAGTCTTCCACCAAGAGAACTTTAACTGAATTCAGTGGATGATTCTTACCGCCCTCTTTTTGAGTGTACTTCGTTACGACATCCATTATTTTTTTATGATGGAAATCAAATGGAAGATATTCTTGATCGGATAAAATTTTGTTAGAAATTGTTAATACAAATGTGCTTCCTTGATTTGGATGACTTTGTGTAAGAACAAAATCACCTCCAAGTGCACGAGCAAGTTTTTGAGAGACAACGAGACCGAGTCCTGTTCCGCCATATTTTCTAGTCATAGAGTTGTCTGCTTGAGTAAATCTTTTGAAAAGTTTTTTTTGTTGTTCTGCGGTTATTCCGATTCCAGAATCTATCACTGCAAATTCAAGTTGTGATTTATCTGGATGAAATTTAATTCGGAGTTCAATTTGACCATGGTCTGTAAATTTAATGGCGTTTCCAATAGCATTCAATAAAATTTGCCTCAATCTTGTCGGATCTGAACCGATATTTTCAGGAAGAATACTGTCGTAAATAATGTTAAGACTAAGCCCTTTTTCTTGTGCTCTAAGATTTAAAGGAGTGATGATGTCTTCTATGAATTCAACCAGCGGAAACATTCTATTCTCAATTTCAAGGCGGTCTGATTCAATTTTAGAAAGATCTAGAATTTCGCTAATTACGTGAGTGAGTTGATGTCCATTCTTTATGATGGTTTTGATAAAATCATCTTTTTCGTTTTCAGAAATTTTAGGATTCAATACCAGCTCTGCAAATCCTATCATGACACCAAGGGGAGTACGCATTTCGTGACTCATGTTTGCAAGAAATTGACTTTTTGCTATATTGGCTTGGGCTTGCTGAGCAGCTTCTTTGCGCATCGTGGACATTTCTAGTTGGTTGGATACGCGTGCGATGAGTTCTCTCGCAGAGAAAGGCTTAATGAGATAGTCATCTACTCCGCGTTCAATTCCTTCGATTTTTGCGTCTTCACCAGTTCTTGCCGAAATAAAAATAATGGGAGTGGTTTGTAGGGTTTCATCACCTCGAATGGCTTTCAGAAGTCCAAAGCCATCCAGGACCGGCATCATAACATCGGTGAGAATAAGATCAGGAGTATGAGTTTTTGAAAGCTTTAGAGCTTCTTCACCATTAGAAGCTACAAACACTTCCCAGTTTTTACCTGATTCGATTAAAAGGCGATGGATATAATCTCGCATATCTAAATTGTCATCGGAGAAAACGATTCGATAAATTGGTCCATCTTTCTGTGTTGATATTGTGGAATTTGGATCTACGCTCGACTTTGCAGACCAATGCAAAGATTCTTCGATAAATCCATGGGAGTGTATGCTTGGATTTAAATCTTTCTCTTGAGCAACTCTTTCTGTAGGTAAATGTGCCGATCCATACGGGATATGGATACTGAAAGTGGTTCCTTCTCCCGGGTTACTTTGAACAGAAATATTACCGCCATGTAATTTTACGAGTTCATGAACAAGTGCCAGTCCAATCCCTGAACCTTCGTGGGTTCTGGACTTAGCATTTTCTACGCGATAGAAGCGTTCAAAAATATTTGATAGATCTTTGTCTGAAATCCCGATTCCAGTATCAGACACTTGAAGCGATACTCCTGTATGATTGTTGAGTATACGTATTGATATGTGACCTTCAAAGGTAAACTTTAAAGCATTTGAAATTAGATTTAAAACAATTTTTTCCCAGAGATCTGGATCAACAAAAACTTCTTTGGTGATTTTGTCACAATGCACTTTTAATTTTAACCCTGCTTGTTCTACAGCAGATTCAAAAGAGTTTGTGATTTCAGCTGTGAATTTTGCAATATCGATTTTTTTATAGTTGGCTTGCATGCGCCCAGCTTCAATACGAGAAAAGTCTAAGAGAGAGTTGACTAGTTTTTGGAGTCGAAGAGCATTTCGATGGATCAATTGTAGTTTCTGGGATGAGAGTTTATCGTTGGGATCACGGATGATTTCTTCAAGAGGTCCCAGAAGCAAAGTGAGCGGAGTTCTAAATTCGTGGCTCACGTTGCTAAAAAACTTTGTTTTTGTGCGATCAATTTCTGCCAGAGTTTCGGCACGTTTTTTTTCTATATCTAGAGTATATACATTGGAAATATGATTTGTGATTTGCTTGCAAACCAAGCTGAAGAAACCCTGGTAAAGTTCATCGAATGTGAGGCGAGGACTAATTCCTAAAACGAGAAATCCTGCAGAAGCTTTTAATCCTGGAAGTTCTATCGGAAGAACGTATGCAGAATCAGGTCTCTCATCATGAGGCACGCTTGGTAAATCTTCAAAAAAGCGGGAGCGAAGTCCGTTTACTTTATCAGGTTGTCTGGTTTGATTGATGTCGTAAAAAGACCAGCCATTTTTTGATAAGAGATCTATCCTTTTAGGAGCGAGGTGAGAATTTTCTTTGATGCCAAATGCATCGATGAGGTTTGCCGTTTTTCCATCTGGGCTTGTTAGATAAATTAAAGCAAAGGGAATATCTTTTGAGTTTGCGCTGAGTACGCTTGTTACAAGCTGCCCCATTTGTGCAATGTCTTTTACTTGGTGGGCTCCAAGATCTCGTAGAGTCTTAAGCCTTCGTTCTGCCAACACGCGTTCGGTGGTTTCTTGGCAGGGATTTATTATACCGCCAACAGCACCGCTCTCATCCCGGATCGGACTGTAAGAAAAGGTAAAATATGTTTCCTCCAAAAAACCTTTACGAGTCATATAAAGAGGCATGCTCTCTGCCCACGTTGCTTGGCCAGATTCAAGAACGCTTTCTGTTAAGGGGCGAAGATCTTCCCATATCTCTGACCACTGCTCACGTGCTCGTTTACCGAAGTATGTTGGATGTTTTAATCCAAGAAAAGGAATGTAAGCGTCATTATAAAAAACAGTAAGCTCTTTTCCCCACCAAACGAACATTGGAAATTTTGAGCCAAAACAAATACTCAGAGATGTTTTTAAACTCTGCGGCCAACTTTCAAAGGCACCAATGGCAGTCTTACTCCAGTCGATGGATCGGATGAGTTCTCCTGCATCCCCAGCATTTTTTGTCATCTTAAGAAGTTCGTCGGAGAGAAAATTCTTTTTCATGGCTTTTCTTTACCCCTTATGCGGCACTACCTATACATTATTACATAAAAAACTATCTTATATATAAGAGAAGGGTCTGTTAAGTATTTAATTAAATTTGTTTAAAATAAAAGCTCAGTCGTATTGCCTCAGCGTCACTGAGTGACAATTATGGTTTTAGGAGAGGGAATTTTTACACCGTGTAACTGTGTAAACTCATATATAGGTATCAATGGGGTACATCTTTTGCTATTCAATTATCTATGACTAAATTTAAAATTTTAATATCGATTTTATGCTTATTCTTTGTTTTCTCAGTTCAAGCCCAAGAGGCAGACTTATACCAAAAGGTTCTGATGCCTGGTGGACCTTTTCAAGGTCAAATTTTAAATACATCAAAGCTTCGCACTTACGTACTTTTAAGTGATGCAAATAATATTCTTCCAGAACCTTTAAGCAAATCCTATGGGTATATTGCCAATGTGTCACACAATGGAAAACGTTATGTGGCAAGAGTTCGGTTGGATGCCCCGACAGCTGTGAATTTCATTTATGAAAAATTCACGAATATGATGGGGGGCCATGCGGACCTAGTTTATACTTTTAATAAAAAAATGCCTTTAGAATTAATTTATGAAATTCGGGATGGTGAAAGCGAAAAAGATTTTTCGTTGATTAGGCTTTCAAGGCCCATACTACTCCAACATATTCTTTTGACCGCAGAAGCGGTAAAAATCGTTGGTGATACAACTCCGCTGGCAAAAGGTGGAATCGAAAATAAATTTGGGATGGCCTATAGAATGACCTCTATTCCGGAAAGACTTATTGGGCCAGTGATTGTGGAAGGAAGAAAAACAACGGTATTTGATGTTCCTTTCAACAAGCCAAAAGTTGTAAGATCATTCTGGGATACGGTCAATACACAGAGTAAAATCGGCATGAGCGAAAACTACAACCTCGTGAGTAACAATTGTATCACATCAGCGGTTCGTGGATTGGCAAATGGTCTTACAGCGGCAGAAGAGGCAAGAGTAGAGGCAGAATTAGCGCGTACATTTTTAAGAATCGGTGCTCTCAGCAGACAAGATCTTACAGATGCAGAAATCAAAGAGATGTTATCTGAATACGCCAAAATGTTAAGAGGAGGAGCAGGAGGCGCCGTGAAATCAAAAGCGACATTCACACCCATCATGGAAAGATCATTCTTTACAGACTGGCTCACTGAAGAACAAAAAGCAGCGATCGTAAATCGCAGTTGCAAACAAATTTTTAATTAAGAGCCAATAAAAAAAGAAGGCTGCGAGCGCAGCCTTCTTGCATTTTCGATTTTAATATTATTTTAGAACCAGTATTTTAATTGTCCATTAAGAGCAAAGGTATCTTGAGCATTCACAACCGTTAAATAACTTGCCGTTGCTCCTAGCGTAAAGCTTTTGCTACGAACCATCCCTGACCCAGTGAGTGGGAAATCCACTCCGGCTAAATATTTAACTCCCAAATTAGTTTCGTCTTCACCTTCGGTATCAAGAACTCCGCCAATGCCTAACCCGACAAATGAATGCTTGATGACCGGAGTATTTCCACCAAAATTATATGTAGCTTTACCAATCAAAGTTGTTCTGCGTAGATTATCTTCATTGTCACGATCTGTAAGGAAGGTGGACGCCTCAAGTGCTACGCCAATCGGAATAATAGGTTGGTAACCAAATTCAACACCATATTGTGCGGCTCCATCATGATTATCGCCAGGTTCCGCATAACCTGCTTGAACTCCGAGATGAGGTTTAAATTGTGATTCATCAGCGGCTTGTACTTTTGGAAATGTAGATTGAGTAGTTGTCGCTTCTGAGTCAGTCGCGGCCTTAGAATCTACACTGAATATAAGAAGTAGTGCTAAGAAAGCCAGCAGCAGAGGAACGTTAGATTTTAAAATAGATTTTTGCATAATTTCTCCATTCTCCGGTTAAGGGAAATTGTTGTTTCTCTTATGTTGTGCAAAGAAAATACCCGCATAGGATAGAAATAAACGGCTTAAGAGCTATTATTGGGGGAAGACTGACTCTTGAGGTAGAATATTTCCCCTTAATAATCCTGATTAGGATTGGGATACCTATTGGAAAGATTACGCTTTAGCTTATCAATCGGATGCCATCTTTTTTGCAATTTTAGAGTATCTAATTCAATTAAAGGAGCCGGCGGGCAATTATCGCATTCAATTTAAAACCAAGGGGATTTTATGAAATATCTTTTAGCTTTTGTTTTTATGTTCGTTGCCAATGCAGCCCTTGCTTCGACTCAATGGGATTCTTGCTCTAGCTCTGATGGAACTGTAACAATGCTCGGTAGCCTTCTTTCTATTGAGGGGATTGGTGAAATTGGATCTGAATCTGTTAAAGTTACCGTCCTCTCAACTGTAAAAGATGAACAAGAAAAGTGCTGGTTAAAAAATCACAGGACTGAGGTCATTTCTTATGAGAATAAAGTTACCGTAGAAGAAGTTGAATACACGACAGAAGAAAATGATAGTCCATCAAAATCAATTCTCATCTGTGAACGTGGCGGCAGCGGTATTCCAGCTAATGATGAGTGCGAGTAAAGAAAAAAGTAAGAAAGCAGCCGTTTTAACACGGCTGCAAAAAATCTAATCACATACAAACTGCACATCACTATAAAAGTATTGGGTTCCTGCATTCTCATAACGGTATGTTACACCTCCATCAAAGTCTACAGATGCTCTGCACTCCATGGTGGTAACTGCTGTCATGTTGCCACTGGTACTCTTACCGCCACAACTTATGGTATACGGAATATCCGTTGTGATTGGAAATGAGTGTCCTTCAACGCAAGCGTTAGCAATATTGGCAAAACCAAGCATCAGTGTCGTCGCGAGTAAAAATAAAACCTTTGGCATAAAAATCCCCCTTTTTCGCAAGACTTATGTCGTTGCAGATGAAGCTATCGGTAGAAAAAATCCCAAACTATAAATTAATCCAAAAATAACAAAGCGCAGGGGAATATATGCCGACAACCGCGTGCAACGATTGACGAAAAAAGAAATTATATCATTTTGAAATTGTTGCTAAATTGTTTGGTCAATCAAGCAAGAATGGCGCGCTCGGAGAGACTTGAACTCCCAACACTCGGATTCGAAGTCCGATACTCTATCCAATTGAGCTACGAGCGCCTAGTTGATCCATAAAAACTAGATCATACCCCCAAAATATTCAACTATATTAAAATCCCATTGCCTTGAGATTTCTTCGCCCTTACGCTTATATGCATGAGGGCAATCAATACCACTATTTTATTATCTGTATTCGTTGGCGGAGGCGTTGGCTCGCTTTTACGTATGCTTACAATCACTAGCTTTGGTAACCAATTCTACCTTGGAACTCTGCTTGTGAATTTGACAGGGAGTTTTTTCATTGGGTTTGTTTATAACTCGGAGGCCAAATTCCTTACGGAACCTATAAAAATGTTAATTATGACGGGGATAATCGGTGGTTTAACGACCTTTTCTGGGTTTGCTTTAGATTTCTTTAAACTGGCGCAAATGGGCGAATTTAAAAGGGCTTTTCTGTATTTCATCATCACAAATCTGCTGGCAATAGGTGGCTGTATGCTCGGCTACTTCATTTCTGTGAAATCCTAGAAACTATAAGGCGAAATCTAAAAATAAAAATCTCGATTTATTACGGTTAGGCTATTTAAAAATTGGGATTCTTATGATATGTATTAGCGTATCTTATAAATGTGGAAACCGGCATAGGTGTGATGGCGGTGATAAAGCTCAAAGTTGGCTCTCTCAGCTAGGGTATTCTGGAGGTAAAAGGTGATTGATATTATGGATAACGAAATGCTTTCTTCAATGGGTTCAATGCAGGATCTTGCAAATAATAAAAAATGGAAATGGGAAGACGACAATATCCTTTCTATGAGCGAAGATGAGTATCCAAAATTCACTCTTGCCAAAAACAAAGCTCGTTTCTTAAGAATGGTAAACTGGTATAAAGCTAAACAAGAATGGCTAGAAGTAGCTCCTCTTTCTGGCGTTAAAAAACTTTTCAAGCAACAAACTAAAGAATTAGAAGGCGTAAGAGCTTCTAAGATGGATTACGAAATGGAACTTGAGATGGACACGCTCACTCCATCGCAAAAATCGTACAAAATGGACGAATTAAAAATGTGTGAAATGCACGAGAGAATGGCTGTATCTCTGATTACGAGAATGCAGTTGAAGATTAGATCTGGCCGTAGATAATCTTATCTGCCTAGATTGAAATAAAAAAGACTAACCTCCAGGTTGGTCTTTTTTTTGCCTTAAAATAAAAACGCCGATCATTTGACCGGCGCTGCCTTTAACAAAATTTGGTTACTGAACAAGTGATTTATAATCAACTTTGAGGCGGAAGAAGAAGAAGGCGCCTTGAAGTTTGCTCAATTTGCAGAACCTCAGAATCTAAAGTTTGTAATCTTGAGATATCCCATGTTGGGTCAATATTTTCTTGAATTGCTTGGACAAGGCGATTTCGGCGCTTTTCTAGGTTTCTTTTCTGAAATAAATCCCAAGAAGGCACTTTTGATACCTCGTTGTTAAGTTGATAAATCAACAATTCTAAATATGGTTTTAAAAAAAATAACTTACTTCGAAGTTCCATTGAATCTGGAGAAAACATTTTAGAATGCTCAACTCTTGATATGTCGTTAATTTCTAGCTTCTTCAGATTGAAGCCGCTCTCTGAGACCATAGTTATAAGGCCATTTTCTATGTTTTCTCTTGCCTTGGCAGGAGATCCAGAAGTGGCAATCATACTAATCAGATCGACAAGTTCTTCACGATGATGTTGCTCATAAATGAAAGCTGTACCTTTAGTGGAAACTCTACTAGTACTTATTTTCTCAAATAAAGCATGGCAAGATCCTCCAGCCAATAAACTACTAGAAAACATAAATACATACATAAAAAAGAAAAAAGTAATTTTCATGAATAAGAATCCTTTAGTATCGCGGTTAATGAGAAAATAGCAGACAATAAGACAAAAATAGTTACTAGATTCTTCATTAGAACTCCTATATCAAACATAAATAATATCTAAAGATATAAGAGCAATTTACAGACCGTGTTTGCTTTTTTTGATTTCCTTACAACGTTTGTACAGCTTTTAACTCTCGAAGCCAGACTAAAATACCGTAACAATAGGGAAAAAATGAGTCATTTCTAGATCTTGGGATAGGCAAAAATGTCTCATTTTCTCAAACTGAACCGCCGATATGTATCATGTAGCGACTCTTTAGACGGAGAAGCTTCCTGCTTAGCCTTGGAATAAGGCTCTAAACTTTAGGGGGATATAAATGGCACGTTCACTAGTTATCGTTATCAGCGAAGATCCAAATGTGATCCAAAAGGGAAATCAATTGGCTTCAAATTCTGATGTTTCTGTAAAGGTGTATTCGCACCAACAATGGAATCTTCATTTAGAAGATAAGACATTCAGATCACAATTAACAACTCAAGTACAAACTGAATCACAGGGTGCAACGGTTCTTCCGTTTCCTGGTGCGCACACAAATGGTGCAAGTCACGATTCAAAATCTGTATCAACAATCAACGATCTTGAAAGCATGGCTATTAAGAACGCGATTTTTGAATACAAAGGAAATTTAACTGAAGCGGCAAAAGCTTTAGGAATTGGTAGAGCAACTCTTTATAGAAAAGTAAAGCAGTACAATATTGATCCACAACTTGCTAGAAAAAGAACAGCAAAAGCTGCTTAATATTTTTCGAAATTGACCTCTGAAGGTGTAAAAAAGGAGCGAACGTTCGCTCCTTTTTTATTTATGTATTAAAATAGTCTTTTGCTTAGCAAAGCATCAAAATAATATTTATAAATTGAGATATGGCTGCATCTTTTGGAATCCGAACTTTTCGATGGCCGCTCTTTGGTTGTGGGTTCTGCATAGTAACCGTAGGTTTTGGATTGTGGTTTTACCACCCATGGCGATTGGGATGATGTGATCGTATTCGAGGAACTTGTTTGAGTTGCAATTCTGGTGAGTGCACTGGCCTTTGTCTCTCTTGTAGACTACTTGCTTTATCGTGGAGGGGAT